>CALFUK010000098.1 GCA_937929945.1 uncultured Saprospiraceae bacterium | reverse complement strand
AATCGATGATTAGGTTGTCTCATCGGGTGGAAGAATCCTCTAGTAGAAAGGCCATGGCATCAGCGGCACTTTTCAGAGGGACTTCTTCCATCGGGATGTGGCCTGCATCTGGATAAGATACAATCCGAGAATTTTTGATGGCTTGGTTGAATTTTGTTGCGTCCGCTAATGGGACCCAGGGATCATGCTCACCCCACATGAGAAGCGTCTCTTGTTCGATTTGGCTGATCTCATGGATTCGATTTTGATATTTTGTTTTTACTCTTGCGATCAGGGCATCTCTATTGCCTTCTCTCAGCCCCAGCTGGTAGTATCTGTCGACTAGTACATCGGTCACTTTAGCATCTTGATGGTAGACTTCTTCTAAGTTTTCTCTGACCAGCGACTTTGCAGTGAGGTGTCTGAATATCGGGCCTAATAGTGGATTAGCGATCAGTTTAAACAGAGCTGGGGATTCGTGTGGATAGCCAGCTGAAGCTATGAGAATGAGTTTATCTACGCGCTCTGGATGATCTAATGTGAATGTCCATGCCACTCTGCCACCCAGCGAATTACCAGCTAAGTGAAAGCGCTTTATGCCGATGACCTGAGAGAAATCGCTTAAAAAACTGCTGTAGGCCTGCATGCTGTAATCGTGGTTTGGATGAGGGCCTGTGAGCCCGAATGCTGGAAGATCCACCGTAATGACTTCAAAGGAATCTTGCAGCTGCTCTACCCATGGCTCCCAGGTGTGCAGGGATGCTCCCGTACCATGGAGCAGGATGATTGATTCTCCCTCGCCTTGCTTTCGATAGTGTACCTGTAGACCCTTGATGTCTATGAATTGGGAAGGCGAGCTGGCATATCTTGCTTTTAAATCTTTCAGGGGAATATCAGGGACTCTCAAGATGAAGAATGCGAGAATGAGCATGATCAGGATGCAGACACAAGCAATTAGCGTATATTTTAGTAGCTTTTTCATTCAAATTGGATGTAAGGCGATTCGATTATGTCCTTATTCATCATCCATTGCTGCCGCCTCTACTAGACGTGTTAGATATTAGTGCGTCTATTTCTGTCTGCTTTTTCTCTAAGACGTCTTTGAGGTTCTGATTTTCATTTTTTAATCTTCGGACCTGATTGCGCAGCTCATTTAGCTCTGACTTATAGCTGTCATCTGAAGTCGAGGATGGTCTACTGGATGTCGTCGTCTCTGAGGCAGATCCTATTTTTTCCTTAATGACTGCTACTGGATCTTCGCCGTGGTAGTAGGATGAGGCGAAGAAAGCCACTGGCACAGCGATGACTAAGAAGATCAAAAACTTAAAGCACCCTGTTGTCTTATATTTTGTCGCCATACTAATTCTCTTATTTCGTGAATGTTGATGTTGAATCTAAATGTATCATTAGTTTGCCTATAATGAAAGAAAAATCTATGAAGTAGATGTTTATATCGATGCAGGCTTTAGATCGCTTGAAGATTTGAAGCTGTTGACAATGTTATTTTTAGGTTTTTGCTATCCATTTAACATTTATAGCGATTCCTGTAATGAATTGCCAGATTGAACTAAGCTTTGTTACGATATCAAGCCCCAATCTTTGATGGTGAATTTCATTTTTTGCAGATGAGCTTTCAGTAGGGCATGCTTCGGCTGGCTGAGATCTGGATCATCGTCTAAGATGAGCAATGCCAGATTTCGCGCAGTCTCGATGATGACTTGATCTAGTATCAGTGAGATCAGCTTGAAGTCTGAGACACCACTCTGCTGGGTGCCCTGGATATCGCCATGTCCACGCAGCCGCATATCCACCTCAGCTATTTCGAATCCATTATTGGTTCTACACATGGTCTGAATCCGTTCTTTGGCATTTTTAGAGAGTTTGTACCCAGTCATGAGTAGGCAGTAGGACTGATCAGCACCTCGACCGACTCTGCCTCTGAGCTGATGCAGCTGTGATAGGCCGAATCGCTCAGCATTCTCGATGATCATGATGGAAGCGTTAGGCACATTCACACCTACCTCGATGACAGTGGTAGCTACCATGATCTGGGTTTTATGATCGACGAAGCGCTTCATCTCTGCTTCTTTGTCCTGAGGCTTCATCCGCCCATGCACCACACTGATCTGAAAGTCTGGCTTAGGAAAGAACTGGAGCAGGTCATCATAGCCAGTCTGTAGATTCTGTAAGTCTAAGGTAGCTGACTCATCGATCAGTGGAAAGACCACATAGATCTGGCGGCCTTTCTGGATCTCCTTGTGCATGAACTCTATGGCTTCGGGTCGATGTCTCTCGGTCATATGGACTGTCTTCACGGGCTTACGGCCAGCGGGGAGCTCGTCGATGACGGACACATCCAGGTCTCCATAGAGTGTCATGGCCAGCGTGCGGGGTATGGGAGTAGCCGTCATAACCAAGATATGAGGCGGCCCTGCAGGGTTTTTATTCCACAGCTTCGCTCTTTGGATCACGCCGAAGCGGTGCTGCTCGTCCGTGATGGCCAGCCCTAAATTATGAAAGGTCACGGGGTCTTCCAGAATGGCATGAGTACCGATCAGGAGGTCTATGTCTCCTTGGGCCAAAAATTGAAAGAGCTGCTTACGCTTCTTGCCTTTCACGGAGCCAGAGAGGAAGGCAGTCTTCACACTTACACCCTTAAGTGCCTCTGTGATCGACTGAAAGTGCTGGTAGGCCAAGATCTCTGTCGGGGCCAGTAGGCAGGCTTGGTATCCATTATCGATCGCGATGAGTACACTCATGAGTCCGACGATGGTCTTGCCGCTGCCTACATCCCCTTGCAGCAGTCGATTCATATGCACGCCTGAGCCGAGGTCTGCTCGGATCTCTTTCATGACTTTCTTCTGAGCTCCTGTCAGCTCGAAGCCCAGATTTTCATTATAGAATTTGAGAAATTTCGATCCCACTGATTCGAAGATGAAGCCCTTGAGTTTATTCTTTCTTCGCTCTTTACTGAGTAGTATCCTCAGCTGCATGAAGAATATTTCTTCAAATTTGATCCGCTTCGTCGCTTCATCCAGCTGCTCTTGGCTCTGGGGGAAGTGTATCCACAGGATGGATTGGAATCTGGTACACAGCTTGAGCTTCTCCACTAAGTAGGGGTCGAGGGTCTCATAGAGCTCCGCACGATCCATCTTTTTAAATATCTTTTGGATGACTTTCTTACGGAATTTTCCATCCAGGCCTTTAGCATTTAGTTTTTCGGTGGAGTGGTAGACAGGGTCCATCGTCAGCTTCGTCTTCACTTTTGCGCCGCCGGCAATGGCTTCCAGCTCAGGGTGGGGGATGGACTTTTTGCCATTGTATATGTTCACTCTGCCGTAGCAGGTATAGATCATGCCCTCCTCCAGCGTGGTATGAATCCAGCTGGCCCCCTGAAACCACACCAGCTCTATGATGCCAGAGCTATCTTTGAGATTAGCGACCAGTCGTCGGGATCGCTTTCCTTTGACGTGCCTCATATTGAATAGTGTGCCTTTCAGCATGACGCTCTCTCCATCTGAGCTGATGTCTTTGATATGGCTGAAGGTCGTCTTGTCTACATAGCGAAAGGGGAAAAGAAAGAGAAGGTCCTGGAGCGTATACACGCCTAATTCCTTTTGTAGGATTTCTGCCCGATTAGGGCTGATTTCCTTGATGGCTTCTAGTTTTTGTTGGAGAAAGGCACTTGGCATCTTGGCTCCAATTTACAGATAAGTCCTGAAGAGCCTAAGCTCTCTTTTAATTTATTCTCTGCTGTGGTCATTAGCAGTATGATGGATGTAGAGGATAATGGATTCTCATTCCTCGATTAGTAGTTATTGCATGGCTGTGCGAATGGACTCTTTCTGCTGACAGGCTACGATTCATCATAATCCCCTTCATGCATGGCTTAATTATACGCTTCATAGAGCTTTCATTAGGAGAAATGGATATCTTTGGGGCATCGATATCATTCCTCAATAGAAAGTATGGAGACGAAAAGACAATTGCAAGTCGGAGAGTTGATCAAAAGAAACTTCAGCGTGGTGCTGCAGCAAGAAGGTCGTAATATCTATGGTGATCAGGCTTTAGTGACCGTGACCAGTGTCAGGATGTCATCTGATCTCGGTCTTGCCAAGATCTACCTTAGCGTATTCAATACCGATAATAAGCAGGCTCCGATCCTACAACTTCAAGAGGAGCAGGTCCGACTAAGACAGGCTTTGGCATATCGCATCAAGAGGCACGTCCGCAGAATTCCCAACATCGACTTTTACGAAGATGAGACCTTAGATGAGATGTATCATCTCAATGCCGTCTTCGATAAGTTACGCCAAGAAAAGCAAATGGGAGGTGATCAAGAAGAATAGGTGATCAGTTAGATCGTGCACTTAGGCATTCTTGCCATCAGCCATTGATACCATTATTAAATATGGTGCTGGGCTTCTTGAAGAACTGTTGTTCTAATTGATGCTGTAGGCTCAAGCGGTTCACCACATCAGCGGGCTCTAAAGGACTTGATCCTGATGACATCACTGCTTCGTTTTTCAGTATTCTGTAATTGAAGCGATTGTTAAAGACCAGATTATCAGGGTCTTTATGATAGGCCTTTTTGTTGGCCTCTAAGGTGCTGAGCAGTGAAAGTTTTTCGTACGTGGTGCTACTCACCTTATTTTTCGCTCCTAAATAGTTTTGTCGACTGATGAGCTTCATATTGATGCTATCGGACACTGATTGTAGTGTGAGCGTGCCACCTTCGTAGCTGCCCCAATCTCCTGATTTATTATATTCTATCGTGACGACTTCATTGGCAGACAGTGACTCTATAGCTGTCTGGATGTGGTCAAAGAAGGATGACTGCTGGCTGTAGCCGATGCTCGCGAAAGACAAGAGGGATAGTAGGGTCAAAATTTTCATCTGTATAATTTCTAATTTGAAATGCCTGTGCGACATTAGCAATAGGCGATTTCATGGGTTGGTTAACTGATACATGCTACTAACACTGAATAGAAGGCTATTCATTCCGATATATACGAGTTTAAGTAATTATTAAGTGTGGAGTAATTCTTTGAGCTTATTGTGGGCTAAAACTATAGTCATAAGCTAAGTAGTAGAACATAGGATTGCCATCCTTATCTGTGTTCTGTAGGATGACATCCAGATCGATTGATTCTTCTTTGTCCTTTTTACTCGAATCAAAAGTGAACTCAATGGTAGCACTTTCACCGGGTTTGATGGCTGATGTGGGCCATTCTGCCTCGGTACACTCGCAGGTAGATAAGAAGTCTATGACGACATCCTCTTGGCTCACATTGGTGAATTTGAATTGGCTTTTGACCAGACTCCCTTTTTTCACTGGCCCTAAGTGGACTATTTCTTCTTCGAATTGTAATGGACCAGATGACTCTTGCCCTATGGATAAGCCGACGGACATAACGATGAAGAACCAAGAAAAGAAAAGTACTCTCATATAGACCTCGAAGGTAGGCTCATCTATTGATCTAATCAATAGAGAAACATAGCTTTAAGATTACTTTAATGCCGATCTGAGGAGTTGATATTATTTGAAAAGCGAGTCGACGAAAGCTTTTTTATTGAATACTTGCAGCTGATCCATACCCTCACCTACGCCGATGTACCTGATCGGTACTTTGAATTGATCAGAGATACCGATGGCGACACCGCCTTTAGCAGTACCGTCCAGCTTAGTCAGAGCTAAGCAGGTCACATCAGTCGCATCAGTGAATGCTTTAGCCTGCTCGATCGCGTTTTGGCCTGTGGTAGCGTCCAGGACCAGCATGACATCATGCGGAGCGCCTTCTTTTTTCTTGCCTATCGAGTTTTTGATTTTCGTCAGCTCCTTCATCAGGTGCTTCTTGTTGTGGAGTCTTCCAGCGGTATCGATGATGCACACATCTATACCCATATTGACAGCATACTGCACTGCTTCGTAGGCGACGGCTGCTGGATCAGTGTTCATCCCCTTATTGAAGAAGTGTGTATCAGCTCTATCCGCCCAGATTTCGAGCTGATCTACGGCTGCGGCTCTGAAGGTATCTCCTGCGCCTAATACGACTGTCTTGCCTTTGAGGCGAAACTGATGGGCTAATTTTCCGATCGTGGTTGTTTTTCCCACGCCATTGACGCCGACGACTAAAAGGATGTATGGCCAGTGATCGTCACTGAATTCAAAATCGTCTACGTCGGCAGTGTTGTTTTCGCTTAGAATGGCTACGATTTCGTCACGTAGGATGTTGTTTAGTTCAGAAGTGTTGATGTATTTTTCTTCAGCGACCCGCTTCTCCAGGCGCTCTATGATCTTAATGGTTGTATCCAGTCCCACATCAGATTGGATGAGGATATGTTCTAATTCGTCTAAGAACTCTTCATCGACGGTGGACTTACCAGCAACTGCCTTGGATATCTTACCGAGAAAACTGGATTTGGTTTTCTCTATGCCTTTGTCTAACTCTTGCTCCTTTTCTTTGGTGAAAAACTTATTGAAGAAACTCATATGGATGGGGATGTGAGAACCTGGGGAGTATAAATAACAAAAGGCCTTTCAATAAAGAAAGGCCTCTCATATCCTTAAAATCTCTGTGTTTCCGTAATTGATTTAAGTACGTGGTATTGCATTTGGTCTGATAAAGATAAGGGTTTTTTCTATTATTTCTTATCTGCGAAGAAGTCTTTTACCTTATCCTTATGTATCATTAATTCTTTATATGTATATTTTCCTGTCGCTGAATCTTTTACACTCTTAATCACCTTAACAAAATCTCTACCTGATCCTGCGTTTGCCGCTCTCTGGGCGACCCTTGCGTTTTTCGATACCTTAGCCATAGTTATTTAATTTCTTTGTGGACAGTATATTTCTTCAATATAGGGTTGTATTTCTTTAATTCAATCCTATCTGGTGTATTTTTTCTATTTTTTTGGGTCACATAGCGTGATGTACCTGGCATCCCACTTGCCTTGTGCTCTGTACATTCCAAAATGATCTGTAGTCTATTACCTTTAGATTTCTTTGCCATAATAAGCTGATTTTAAAGAGTTTATAGTTTTATGCCTGTATAAACTCCACCTTTTTCTACTTTCTTAAGGTATTCATGTATACCTAATTTGTTGATGGATCTTAATGCTGATGTACTGATCTTTAGAGTTACCCATTCGTCAGTCTCTGGAATGTAGAAACGCTTTTTGATCAGATTCGGTATGAAACGTCTTTTCGTTTTAGCGTGCGAGTGCGATACATTATTACCTGATATCGGCCTCTTCCCCGTTAATTGACAAACTTTTGACATGATTTCTTTAATTTATAGTACAAGGCTGTAACAACTGAGTGACTCCGGCAAGATTCGAACTTGCAACCGCCTGATTCGTAGTCAGGTACTCTATCCAGTTGAGCTACGGAGCCCAAAAATTCTATTTTTTCAAATAGAGCGCAAAGATAGACCAACTTAATTGATTTTAAAAGTTCAAAGGAAGTAATTTTCTTCAGAGAGGCTAATAATACGGCAGTTTTTGCGTCTATAATCACTTATGGACTCTAATTTTATAAGGTCATTAGCATCAATAGATTCACATTTGGCTTCCTCAGTATAGTAAGTGCAAACGTGTATATAGTGTGATCTCATATAATTATTGGAGTGTCACATCAGAAATCACTATTTTTAAAGTTCATAAAATAGTTTCTTTTATGGCACCAGACACAGAATCTTTATACGAGATTATATATCAAAGTTTAGCTAATTCTGACCTGGAATTACAGGAATTAAAGTCGTTGATTGCAGCAGCATCCATAAATAATAAGAAACATGGCATCACCGGATGCCTAGTCTATCACGACAGGACTTTCATCCAAGTCATCGAAGGTGGTAAGAGTGAGGTGAAGCAGCTAGCCTATAATATATCTAATGACAGAAGGCACAGTCAAATGAGTATCATCTGGGAAGGACAGATCAGTTCACGAGGATTCGGTCGATGGACGATGGCGTCAGTGTCAATTGACCACGAGGGCATGAAGAGGAGATTCACTGACCTATTAGTCCATCGCGATGAGATAGAAAGTAAGAATGCTAGCACGACAGCTAAAGCCTTGCTTCTGAATATGCGAGAGCTTCTGGACTAAATATCACTCCTCCACCATAGCGACGACTCTGGCAGGCGCTGCAGAGCCTCCGACTATTTTCAATGGAAAGACACAGACCTTGAAGCCTGATATAGGTAGCGCATCTAAGTTAGTCAGTTGTTCGATATGACAATATTCTTTGCGTGTCCCGACGAGGTGGGCTTCCCAGAATAGTGTGTCATCATTATTTTCTTTAGCCTGTTTGATTTGATAAGGGAGTGGCAGGTCCCAGCCCCACTGATCGATACCCATGACTTTTATTCCTTGATCGATCAGCCACTCTGTGGCCTCAGCACTCATGCCTGTCCCATGGGTGAAGAAGCGCTTCGTACCCATGTGTTCATCCCGACCCGTCTTGATGAGAATAATCATCTTCGGCTGTATGCTAAGCTTGTGTTTAGTCAGATATAGCTGGATGTCAGCCCGTGTGATGGGATCATAGTCTTTCTTATGCTTCATATCAATGACGATGCCTTCGCCATAGCACCAGTCCAGTGGTATCTCGTCTATGGTCTTAGCAGGCTTACCCTCGCAGGTGGGTCCGTAGTGCCAAGGAGCATCTATGTGTGTAGTGGAGTGCACTCCCATGTGCTTGATGGTGTCATCTGCCCAGCCGTCGAATCCTTTTGGAAATAATCTCGAAGGCAGGCCGAAGAGACGAAGCAGTAGTCTGGCTTTCTTGTGGACCTTATGTTTGATCCTGACTTTCATGAATTTAGGATCACCTGCGTTGTACTGGATGGGCTTAGATAGATCTATGATCTTCATCCTAAGATCGCTTAGAAATAGCCTGATCTACAGAGTACTTCCCACTGCCCAAGAAGAAGAGGGCGAGATATATGACAAAGTACAATAAAGCAAATTCTTTTTTGCCAAACGGATCTGCACCGTGTACGATGAATGCGGCAACTAGCATGGTAAACATCAGCGGTATACTCATAATTCTGGTGCCGAGGCCAATTAAGATGAGCAGTGCTCCACCGAACTCTGCCATCACCGTGAGTATCAGCGATGCACTCGCACCGATGCCGATGGGATCAGCGAATCCAAAATCCCCTGCAAGCATCTTTTTTAGTTTAGGTAATCCGTGTGTGAGCATGAAGCCTCCACCGATCAGTCTCAGGACCAAGGCTGCTATATCAGCTTGATTTTCGCTGATATGACTGGTCATCATTTTTTTTATCATTGGAAATAAGGTTTTGCGTATCTCTAATGTAATAAAAAGATGATGGTATTTAGCGTGAAATACCTGTAATCACTAACCTGGAGGTAGCTGTCTGTTCATCCGTATTGACTATGATGTTGAAGAGGCCTTCATGGGTGTTGAGTAGATGTTCTGGCACACGTATACTGGCCTTACCTGAGATGGGAGCGTCCAGTGTCTCCGTGTAAATCAGGTCACCCGCCATCGAGTAAATGGACAAGGTGTGTTGATCTAAAAATGGAGTCTCCAGCTCGATATCTACAGGCTGACCTTTGAGAAGTGGATTGGGCGTGACTTTAATAAGCATGTCTTCTGGTATCTCAAAGCACAGGTCCCTGGCAGCCATGATAGGGTTGATCACATTCAGTCTGCCTCCCGTGGTCGTGACACCTGAAAGACTGCTTTTCTGATCAGTATTAGACAGGATCAAGTCCTTGATGAAAAGCGAAGCGCTTGCCGGATCCGCTATGGATAAGCTGTCTATGAATTCGCACGGAAGACTGTACATGAGAGAGACTGCACCTGATACGTGAGGTGCAGCAGCTGATGTTCCGCCAAATGGCTCATAAGCATTATCTGGTCGGATAGAGGTCACACCTCTACCTGGCGCTCCTAAATCCACATTCCGACTCCCAAATCCACTGCTTGAGAATTTTTCATCTTCTGCCACAGTGGTATTGGTCACCACGATCAAATACTCGCTTGAGCAGTCAGCAGGCAGATCGCCGACGACGTCGATGTCTACATCCTTATTAGGTGCAGAGACGACTGTCAGGATGCCTTGGTCTCCGAGTCGATTGATGATGTCGCAGAGTATCGGCTGGTCTTCTTCGAATGCTTCTGATATACCGCCAGAATAATTATTGGCTACGATATAGGCGCCTTCTCTCCCGCCTGATTCGTTGAATCTCTGACGCTGCTCTCGCACATAGTCAAAGCCTTCTATGATGTCATCAGCGAATTGGATATTACTGATCAATAAGATCTTTACATCCCACATGACGCCAGCGATGCCGATGTTATTATCACCTTTGGCGCCGACGATTCCCATGACAGAGGTGCCATGCGATTTCAGCTCGTGGATGCCGCTATTGCTGCTGCGCGTATTGATGCCGATCACATCGTCGATGTAGCCATTGTCATCATCATCGATTTGGTTGTCTGGTATCTCAGCTTTATTTACCCAGATACTTCCGTTGATGTCTTCATGATTGATATCAAATCCATCATCCACGACAGCCACGACAATCTCATGGCCAGATGGCGATAGACCACCCGTGGTGAAATTCCAGGCTTCATCCAGACCAATGAGTTTCAGATTGTTCTGTATGCTAAATTCTGGATCATTGGGTTCTCGTCTCCATTCTGACTTTAGGTTCGATTGAAATTGCCTGATTTTTGAGTTTGCATGTAGCCTATGTTCGATGGTGTTTTTTTTCATGCCTTGAGGAGCGCGAATCTCCAGACTGAAGATGTCATCTTCAAATATGCGCTTCAGCAAGATATCCTCTTCTTTCAGATTCATGGACTGGCTGAGGTCTTGCTTAAGTGAGCTCTGCTGGTCAGCCCCGATCTGGACGATAAAGCTCATGGTGTGAGTCTCTTTAGTCTGTGCGAATGACCATGAAAGGCTTATCGTGAAAAGAAATGTAAGAGCTAATTTCATATGTTTAAAATTTCAGGGCGAAATGCCAATCAGCAAACAACTAAGTTCAATCATCCACTTGGGTGTCTTAACTATCTACGTCATAGACGTTTCATATAGGACATCAGTTATCGAAGTTCATTTTGATTCTTGATATGGATGTAACGCATTTCTACGGCCTTTATGTTTAGATATGCGGCCTTTATATTCGTAGATATTGGAGAGAATCTTTATTTTAAGACATTTAATTCAGATACTATGACAAGCATCAAAGAATACATAGCTGCTCTGCCACAAGAAAGGCTGGGCCCATTCAAAAAGCTGCGGGCTATCATCAAGAAGAATCTCCCCAAAGGCTTCAAGGAAGAGATGAATTATGGGATGCTAGGCTATGTAGTACCTCACTCGATATACCCTAATGGATATCACTGTAATACTGCACTGCCTCTACCATTTGCGAATATCGCCAATCAGAAAAACTTTATTGGTCTTTATCATATGGGCCTGTACGCCACGCCTGAGCTGAAGGACTGGTTTGTCGAGAGCTATGCAGAGGCTGCTAAATATAAGCTGGACATGGGTAAGAGCTGCATCAGACTGAAGCGCCTGGATGATATCCCATATGATCTGATTGGACAATTAATGACTAAGATGACTGTGCAGGACTGGATCGATACATATGAATCAGCCATCATGAAGTAGACTGACGTGAGACAGCTTCTTCTTTAGGAAATGTCATGTCGAGCTTGACTAAAATCAGAAAACCGATCACAAAGAAGAAAGCAAGGACCAAGACGCTGTACCTGATATTCTCTGTCAGCTGGTCCACGATACCGAACGCGAAGGTGCCAAAGACCACACTCATATAGTACAGTACATCATAAAATGAGAAGTAGGAAGTCAGCTCCTCCTCATCGTCATCGAGTAGCTTGCTGTAAGTGGATCGAGACAAGGACTGTATACCCCCTAAGACCATACCGACCAAGGCAGCTATACCATAAAATAAGACCTTACTATCCACAAAATAGGCAGATAGGCAGATGAAAAACCAGATGGATATACTCACCAGTAGTGCCTGCTTATTCCCCCTCTTCTTAGACAGCCAGGCGAAAAAATAAGCACCGACGATGGCTACTAACTGCAGCAAGAGGACGATGGATATCAGCTCCGCAGACTCAAAGGCCAGTTCTTTCTCCGCAAATACTGTTGCTAAATAGATCACAGTCTGTACCCCAGCAGAATAAAAGAAAAAAGCCAAAAGAAATCGGAGGATGTTATGTTTCGTTTTTAGTTCTTTCCACACATTCTTAATCTCCTTATAGCCCTTACTCATGATGCCCTTCTCGAAGCCTTTCATCTTACTGCGGGGTAGCCGCATAAATGTGAGCTGAGAAAATCCAAACCACCAGACACCCACCAGTATAAAGCCAATGCGATAGGGTAAGCTGGACTCTAAGGGGATGTGAAAGACCTCTGGATTGAGGCTCATGAATATGATAAAGAGTAACAGGATCACACTGCCGATGTAGCCAAAGGCAAAACCCTTGGCACTGACCCGATCATACTGATCAGGTGTGGCTATCTCTGGCAGGTAGGCATCATAGAAGATGATACTAGCTGCATGGCCTATAGTCGCCACACCAAAAGCAATGGAGCCCAAGAGGATGTCAAAATGATCTTTGAAGAAAAATAGAAAAACACAAGCAATCGCCCCCACAGTAGAAAACAGGCGCATAAAGAAGCGGCGCTTATCTCCATAGTCTGCTATGCCTCCTAACAGAGGAGAGAAAAGCGCGACGATGACAAATGCCGCTGAGACTAAAAAGGAATACAGTGCACTATTAGATACTGACTGACCGAGAACATTTACATTGTCATTCGTGACGGCTATAAAGTAGATCGGGAATATGGCTGTGGAAATAACCAGTGAGTAGGCAGAATTAGCCCAGTCAAAAAATGCCCATCCAGTAATTGTCCGCTTATCATTCACCTTAATCTTCATAGCACAGCCAGCTTAAGTGATGAAGATAGAGAATTTAAAATATCATACGCTATTATCGTGTTACACGGGTATTTTTGATGCAGCTTTCAGAGCATGAAATTGACACCATCTCAGAAAGAATGACACTAAATTCTGATTTGAATCTCATACTTTTTTGACTATTCTACGTCTGGATGCAGTAACTTAAGATAGATGACTTCCTAGCTTCTTCATTTAGTCTTACTCATAGTTTATATTGAGTCAGATGCCATCAGCTCAGCGCTTCTATGGATTTGTAGTTCTTGGCTTATTAATTGCATCTTATATACCAGCAGACTTTAAAGATTATCCGATGAATATTGTCATTCTTTCCCGGAATCCAGCTTTATACAGCACGAATAGTATCGTCAATGCTGCGATGAGACGCGGTCACTCAGTCAGAGTGATCGATCACTTACTTTGTGATCTGGTGATCAGGCGCAATAAGCTGGAGCTATATTATTATAATGAGCTCATCGAAGATGTAGATGCTGTGATACCGCGCATCGGCTCCTCAGCGACCAGCTATGGTGCGGCGATCATCAGACAGTTTGAGGCGATGGGTATCTATACCTGTCTTAACTCTGATTCGCTCCTTAAGGCCAGAGACAAGCTGAGCTGTCTGCAGTACTTGGCTCAGAAAGACATAGGTGTACCCTTGTCACTGGTGATTAATAACAGCACTATGATCAGACCGATGCTCACCCATATAGAAGGTGAACGTAAGGTCATAAAGCTGGTGAGCGGTACACACGGCCTCGGTGTCGTACTGAGTGAATCTGATCAGAATGCCGAATCAGTCTTAGAGGCATTTCAAAAGGTGAAACAAAGAGCTCTAACACAAGAATTTATCAAAGAGGCTGATGGTGCTGACGTGAGATTGATTGTGATCGGCAATAAAGTCATTGCGGCGATGGTGAGGCAAGCGCAGGAGGGCGAATTTAGGTCTAACCTGCATCGAGGAGCGACTTCCTATGCGATATCACCGACGAAGGAAGAAATAGACGTGGCACTCAGAGCGACCCAGTTATTAGGGCTGGAAGTCGCAGGCGTAGACCTATTGCGATCATCGAGAGGACCACTGGTGCTGGAGGTCAATGCCTCTCCAGGGTTAGAGGGGATAGAGACGACAACAGGACTTGATGTAGCTGGAAGGATCGTTCAGCTTGTAGAAAGAAATGCTGCACAACATTAACTTTGAGCTAAACACGGCTAAGCCAGATGGAGAAGGAAACGAAAACAATTAAAATCAATAATGAAGAGATCAGCCCAGGTGAGAATAAGGTCGTGCAAATCCCTGTCGGGTCTCTACCCTCAGGGACAAGCATAGATATCGTCGTCCATGTATTTCGAAGCATGTTTAAAGGGCCTACTGTCCTGATTTTAGCTGGTGTACACGGAGATGAGATCAATGGGGTCGAGATCGTCAGGAGAACATTAGTGGCTGATGTGTACGGCTCACTGATCAAAGGGACGGTCATTGTAATTCCTCTATTGAATATTTTTGGATTTATTAATTTCAGCCGAGATGTCCCAGATGGTAAAGATGTGAATCGCAGTTTTCCGGGGACGACTACTGGCTCGCTGGCCTCCAGAGTCGCTCGAGTGGTGACGAAGAAAATTCTCCCGATGGTGGACTTCGGCATCGACTTTCACACGGGGGGCGCTTCCCGATATAACTATCCACAGATCAGGTATGGCAAGACGAATCGTAAAGCAAGAGAATTAGCTGCGGCATTTGCTCCACCATTTATGATCGAGAAGCCGTACATCCTGAAGTCACTGCGAAAGGTAGCTAAGGATATGAAGATCCCGATCATCGTCTACGAGGGTGGAGAGTCTGTGCGTCTGGATGGATATTCCATTGAGAAAGGCTATAACGGCCTGCTGCGTGTCCTGAAGCATGAGGGCATGATTGACTATGCACCTGACTATGGCAGTCGGACGATCAATCTGAAAAAGACAACTTGGGTCAGGGCACCATTTTCGGGACTTTTCACCTGGTCGAGGCAGTCCGGCGTGTTTGTTCATAAGGGTGAGCCCCTTGGTATTGTCAGTGATGTGCAAGGCAACAGCTCTTTTACAATACTCTCTAATCGAGATGGTTACATCATTGGGCATAACAATGCCTCGGTGGTCAGCCAAGGCGACGCGCTATTTAATATAGCTTACGAATCCGACATCCTATGAGGCAGTGCATCATCTGGATGTGTGTGATGCTCCCTCTCTACTGTATGGCGCAGAGTACAGGGCTGCAGTCGTCGCTACAAGAATTTACGCAGCAGGATATACTGAAGCACAGCTCCATCAGTGTATCTGTCATAGAAGTGAAAACGGGTAAGTCCGTCGCTGCACTACAAGATCAAAAATCACTGATACCAGCCTCATCCATGAAGCTACTGACGACACTGTCTGCAATCCACTATCTGGGAGATGACTTTCGTTATCAGACTGCATTGGCTCATTCTGGGTCAGTATTTACTGATGGGACCTTAGAAGGTGACCTCTATCTCATCGGCTCAGGTGACCCTAGTTTCGGCTCTGAGAAGATGGGTAGTCATAAGGGCGTGTTGCAGCTGAGTGAAAGACTCGCCGCTGACATTGAGCGTTACGGGATCAGTTGCATCGCGGGAGATATCATTGCGGATGAGTCGATATTCAATAGCTTTCCTATCTCTCCTTCATGGCAGTGGAACGACCTGGGTAACTACTATGCCTCTGGTGCTTGGGGCATCAATGTGAATGATAATCTATACCATATCTACTTCGCCCAGCAGCCAAGAGAGGGTACGATCCCTAAGCTGCAGCGCTATCAGCCATATGTTCCAGGATTAGAGCTGCAAAACGAGGTCGAATCAGGCCCTCCAGGATCTGGTGATAATGCCTATATTTTTGGTGGCCCCTATGATTATACGAAGCGCATCGTCGGCACTATACCTCCAGGGACGGGCCAGTTTTCCATTAAGGGCTCTATCCCTGATCCACCACTATTTATGGCTTACTATCTGCAGCGGGGACTCTATAAAGTTAAGATTGCCTCTGAAGATTACAGGACCATACACGAATATAATCAGCGTAAGACCAGTAGAACGATTATCCAAAACTACGAATCTCCTCCTCTGCGAAAACTGGTGTATCACACCAATAATAAAAGTGATAACCTATACGCCGAGGCGATCCTAAAAACGATGGGCCATGAGTATAAGAAGAAGGGGAGTGGCAGCTCCGGCATCACCGCTATAAAGAAGTACCTGACTGATCATAACATCAGTATCTCGGGTCTGCGGATGGATGATGGCAGCGGGCTCTCAGCTCGCAATCGTATGACGGCCAGACTCATGGCTCGATTTCTGTCAGCCACTGCTGCAGAATTTGGTCTGCAAAGAGTCTGTTCGTATCTGCCTAAGGGCGGAGTGGATGGCACAGTGGCATCCTTGTTCAAAAAGAGTCCCCTTCGTGGGCGTATCTTTCTCAAGAGCGGGTCCATGGAAGGCATCATGAGCTACAGTGGCTACATGAAGTCTAAGTCGGGGAGATGGCACAGCTTCTGCATCATGGTGAACGGCTACGAATTATCCAATCGAAAAATGAGACCCCAATTAGAAAAGGTGATGAACATCATCTATGACCAGACGTGAGAATGCGAAATAAACTGAGGGATTCTGATCAGCAGTTCTGATAAATCGAGCTTAAAAGCCTAATTTTATATCGTGATCTTATTAAAGAAGCTATTGGTTTGGACGACATCTATGATTCTGGTATTGGGTATGACCCTCATTTATTCATGCAAAGAAAGCCCTTCTCCCCAAGAGTCAGATCCTGTGGTTGAGAAAAAGCCGGTACAAGTAGATAGAACATCCACTGAGATCAATGATGACCTTGTCACGGTCAGTCGTGACGACGTCAATATTATAGATAATGCACCAGATCGGTCCTCGTGGCAAAATCCTAACCTCGTCATTCAGCGCATGGGAGACATTAAGGGGAAGACCATTGCGGATATCGGTGCCAGCGTTGGCTATTTCGCTTTTAGACTCGTGCTCAGTGGTGCTGATGTGATAGCCGTTGAGCTGGATGATTCTATGATCCAGTTGATGAATTCATTCTCCATCACCAATCTGTCTAAGGAGCAAAGCGAACGATTCAAGACACACCTGGCACTAGCTGACGATCCACTGCTGGAAGAGAATGAGCTGGACCAGGCAATCATCATGAATACCATCACTCTGATCGAGGATAAGCAGGGCTACCTGAGTAAATTGAAGAAGTGTATTAAGCCAGATGGCAGGTTGATGATTATGGACTTCAAAATGAAGCGCTTACCACCACAATTTCCCGATAAGGAAGATCGTATCTATCCTGATATTTTAGAGGAGATGCTTTATGATATTGGTTATGATGAGGTTGTCATAGACGATTCTACCTTAGACTACCAGTATATCATCTTCGCTAATAATCCAAAGTAAATCTCAGGCCAATTATTTAGCTGAGCTTAAATAATTCATTTCTTTCTGGTCCTACTGAGACCATTGATACAGGTACCTCTAATTCTTTCTCTAAGTATGACACATAGTCCCTAAGCGTGCTTGGCAGTGATTGGTAGTCCTGCACACCATCCAGGTCTCCCCATCCTTCTATTTTAGCTAGGTTAGGTCTAAGATGCTCGTCTGAAAGATTGAAGGGGAGCTCTTTCACACGGTCACCATTGACTTGATACGAATCCGCTACGTAGAATTCACCAAAGCCATTGAGGACATCCATCTTCGTTATGACTAGGTTAGTGACGCCATTCACCATGACGGTATACTTTAACTGAGGTATATCGATCCAGCCGCACCGTCTAGGTCTGCCTGTCGTCGCTCCGAATTCTCCACCTACTTTTCTGAGTCTCTCTCCTTCTTCATTATCTAGTTCGGTAGGGAATGGTCCTGATCCGACTCGGGTACAATATGCCTTGGTGATGCCAGTCACGTCCCTGATGGTCTGTGGCGCTACGCCAAGGCCAGTACAGACGCCTGCTGTGACAGTATTAGATGAGGTCACGAAGGGGTAAGTGCCAAAGTCTATATCCAGCATTGATCCCTGTGCTCCTTCTGCTAGTATTTCTTTTCCAGATTTTAGAGCTTGGTGTATGTAGTACTCGCAGTCTATTTTTTTCAATTGGCGCAGTTCTTCTATACTGTCCATCCACTTGGCTTCTTCTGCTGCCAGATCAAAATCCACCTTTGGGTACAGTGTGGCCAGCTTTAGGTGCTTTTCTTTCAGGGCTTTGTATTTCTCGCTGAAGTCTGTCTCTATATCTCCCACGCGCATGCCGTTTCTGCCCGTCTTGTCCATGTAGGTGGGGCCTATACCTCTGAGGGTAGAGCCTATTTTATCTTTACCCTTAGCCGCTTCTGATGCTGCATCCAGCAGGCGATGAGTCGGTAGAATGAGGTGAGCTTTTCTTGACACCAGCAGCCTGTCGCCTAATTCTACGCCCAGATCAGATAGTCCCGTAATTTCTTTATGTAGGGTGATGGGATCGATCACGACTCCATTACCGATGACATTTGTGATATTGTCCCTGAAGACGCCAGAAGGGATTGTGTGTAGTACGAATTTTTGATCGTTGATGATGATGGTGTGGCCTGCGTTCGGCCCGCCTTGAAAGCGCGCGACTATATCATACTTATCAGCTAAGTAATCGACTATTTTCCCTTTACCTTCATCGCCCCATTGCAAGCCTAAGACTACGTCTACTGCCATATCATTCTTTGATTTATACAAAAAATGTAAATGTATAAAAGGTTTATGCCCAATACTAATGGATTTAGCTTGATTTGAAAATAAATTAGTACTATGAATATTAGTGCGACCAAGCACAAAATCGGCCTGACTCAGTCAATGCAGTGGAAGAGCTGATAAAATCGATGCATTCATCTGGAGGATGGATTCTATCTAAAACAGCTCAACTGCTGATCGGGTGTTTATCGCAAGGAATGCCTAAAAGCTGCTGGATAATGGTTGCGGTGAAAAATTTTAACTGGCTTTTTTTTCCGTCTTTGGACAGGCGCCATCGCATTTGCCGTACATATTGAGCGAGTGATGAGTGACCTGGTATTTGAGGATGTCTCCCATCATGTCTTTGATCTGTTGGATTCTTGGATCGCAGAATTCGACGACTTTGCCACAGTCCACACAGATCAGATGATCATGTTGCTTACAGCCATAAGATTTTTCGAATCTGGTGAGGTTCTGCCCGAATTGGTGCCTTTTGACGAGATCACAATTGACTAATAATTCTAAGGTATTGTACACGGTAGCTCGACTGACCCGATAGTTCATGGTCTTCATGTGGATGTATAGAGCTTCTGCATCGAAGTGGTCAGACCTGCGGTATATCTCTTCGAGTATAGCATAGCGTTCTGGAGTCTTACGCAGCTGATTGCCTTCTAAGTGCTTGGTGAAGATCACTTTCACTTCTTCCAGTATGCCCTGTAAATGATTTTCTGTTGTTTCCACTCCAATTATTTTTTTAAATCAATTATCAACTCGTTCTACCGTACTGATGCCTTCTATCTCCTTTAGATTCTTAATCAACTCTTTCAGCTGATCTTTGTTTTTGACAACCAGCATGATCGTCGAGGAAAAGACACCTTCGTTACTATTAATGTTGAAATTACGAATATTCAGGCCCATTTTAGCCGATATCGTATCACTGATGATAGAAATCACACCCACACCACTATCTACACCTTCTAATCCAATTCTAACCACGAAGTCAGAGCTGGCATTACCGCCCCATTCGGCTTTCAGAGTCCTGTAGCCATAATTAGCGATCATATTAGTCGCATTAGGACAGTCAGTACGATGTATTTTTAGACCAGCATTAAGGGTCAGGAAGCCAAAGATCGAATCACCATTCACAGGGGAGCAGCACTGAGCTAAGGAGTAGGTATACATGGACGCTGGTTCTCCATTGACGAAGATGGAGTCTTTGTTGCCCAGTTTTTGTTTGGTGGACTTCGAGACTGGTGGCTTATCTGATTTTGCCTGTTCTGCTTTGACTTCTTCGGTTTGCTTGAGGGCTAATTTTTTGCCTGTGACTTCGAATTTTTTGAGCTCACTCAGTTTGATTTGTTCTTCTGCTATAGCGTAGTACAGATCTGGTCGGGAGCCGAGACCAAAGTATTTTACCAGCATATCGACATTCTCCTCAAAGTCAGCCTTCATGTTTTTCAGCTTTCTGGCGAGGTCCTCTTTGCCAAATTCGCCGATGTTCCGACGTTCCTCTTTCATGGAGGATCGTATTTTATTTTTAGCTTTTCCTGTTTTGACTAGATTCAGCCAGTTTTCATTAGGTTTTTGGTTTTTATGCGTTTTGACACTGACTTGGTCGCCATTTTCGAGCGTGTAGCCCATGGGGACCAGCTTGTTATTGACTTTGATCGCTGTCGCCTTGTATCCGATATCAGTATGGATGTGAAAGGCAAAGTCCAGTGCAGTAGCGCCTTGAGGTAGGATCTTCATATCACCATTAGGGGTGAATACGTAGACCTCTTCTTTAAAGAGGTTACTCTTAAAGTCATCTAAGAACTCGATGGCGTTCGTGTATGGCGCATCCAGAATATCTCGCACATTGTCTAGCCAATTGGCATAGACGTCTTTGACGTTTTTGACTCCTTTATATTTCCAGTGGGCGGCAAATCCTTTTTCTGCGATCTCATTCATCCGTTCGGTCCTGATCTGGACTTCGACAAATTTGCCTTCGGGGCCTATGATGGTGGTGTGCAGTGATTCATAGCCATTACTCTTAGGTGTCGTCACCCAATCTTTCAGGCGCTCTGGGATGGGGGTGTATACGTCTGTGATGACAGAGTAGACCTGCCAGCAGGCGCTTTTCTCTTTTTCACTTGGGACATCTATGATGATTCTCACAGCGAAGAGGTCATAGATTTCTTCGAAGGGGACATTTTTCGTTTGGATCTTATTCCAGATGGAGGAGATGCTTTTCGGTCGGCCTAAGACTCTGAAATCGATGTCGAGTGCTTTGAGTTGTTTTTTTAGAGGCTTGATGAATGACTTGATGTATTCATTTCTCGTGCTTTGTGTATCACTGATTTTTTGTGCTAATTCGTCATATTTCTCCCGATTCGTGATCTTAAAGCAGATGTCTTCATATTCTGTCCTGACCTGATAGAGGCCCAGTCTATGAGCGAGTGGCGAGTAGATGTATTGGGTCTCAGCAGCTATTTTCAGTTGCTTCTGCTTAGGCATGGCGTCTATGGTCCTCAGGTTATGCAGCCGATCAGCCATCTTGATGAGTACGACCCTGACGTCATAGACCAGAGTGGATAGTACCTTTTTTAGGTTTTCGGCTTGTGGGCTTTTGAGGCTCTCATCGACTTTATTCTCCACGTTATAGAGGCCATCGAGTTTAGTCAGTCCATCTACGATCAGTCCTATCTTCTCATTGAAGTTAGTGACGATATCCTTGAGAGTGAAGTCAGTGTCCTCGACGACATCATGCAGGATGGCACAGATCACGGCTGTCGGACCTAAGCCTATCTCTTCATGACAGATTCTCGCTACTTCTATCGGATGAAAGATGTATGGTTCGCCTGATCGACGCCTTTGATATTTGTGACCTTCCACAGCCATTTCAAAGGCCTTGTCTAGTAAGATCTTGTCATCACCTTTCAGTTTTACTTTTAGCGGACGCAGTACTTTTTGATAGGCTTCCTTGATAACTTTGAGCTCGTCTTTCGATATGGCTACTGCTGATACTGGCATATTATTTACTATGGGCTTTAAGGATAATCAAAAATACAGTAATTAAAGTTTATACAACCGACAATAATAGCTGCATTAAATCCAAAAAGATTATATATTTGCGCCTCTTTGGACAAACCGTTGTTCGATATAGTTAAATGCGGGTATGATGGAACTGGTAGACATGCTAGATTTAGGATCTAGTGCCGCGAGGCGTGGGGGTTCGACTCCCTCTACCCGCACTTTTTAACCTTAATGAGTGGATCACAGCATAGAGTATACTTCGAAAGGTCTATGATCGTTGGTGGACTTCGAATCCGAGAACAATGGTAGAATCACACTTCTTCAATAAATTAGACCAGTGTGATAATCCAATATCCAGCATTTTGACAATGCAACTAATTAACTACACTCCTTTATGAAAATTACAAGACAAGATCATGATGATCTTAATGCGACGATCACTCTCGTGGTCGAAAAAGATGATTATAGCGACAAGCTGACAGAAGAGCTCAAGAAGCAGCGAGCTAAGGCACACATGAAGGGGTTCAGAAAAGGGAAGACGCCTATGTCCGTCATCAAAAAGATGTACGGTAAGGGAGCACTTGCTGAGATCATCAATAAAGTGATTGATGAGAGCATCTCTAATTTTCTAAAGGAAGAAAAGCTGGAAATCCTGGGTAGCCCTATCCCCACTGAAGACCAAGAGATGATTGATTTTGATCTTTCTTCACTGGAAGATTACACCTTCAAATTTGATCTTGGGATAGCTCCCAATGTGGAAGTAGCTGGAGTATCCAGCGCTGATACATATACCAAGTATGCCATCAATATAGATGATGAGCTTCTGACAGAAGAGCTCGATATAAGACGTAAGAGAGGTGGGAAGAATGAAGAAGTAGAGGATACCATCCAAGAAGAAGACATTCTTACCATCAAGGCATTGGAGTTGGAAGGTGAAGCGATCAAAGAGAAAGGCTGGGAGACAGGTTTTACCTTATTGGTGAATCGCGTAGCTGACGAAGACCTGAAGAAAGACATCCTGACGAAGAAGCAGGGTGATAAGTTTCGCTTCAATATCTATGAGTTAGAAAAGGACGCGAAAGAAGACTATGTCAAGAAGTACCTCCTGAATCTTGATGAAGAGGAGGAGAAAGAAATCGGCAATGAATTCGAGGGAACCATAGAAAAGGTGTCACGTCGGATGCCAGCTGAACTGAATGAGGAATTCTTTGAAGCTGCTTTCCCTGGAGCAGAAGTGAAGTCCGAAGCTGATGCCAAAGCCAAGATAGAGGAGGAGATCGCTGCATTCTATGATGACCAGACCAGATCAGTCATGTATCGAGAGATCATGGAAGAGCTAATGAAGAATAACCAGATAGAAATACCAGAGGCATTCTTAAAAAGATGGTTGATGCTGACGAACCAGGATGTCTCACAAGAGAGCATTGACCAAGAATTTGAAGCATTCTCAAAGAATATAGGCTGGAATCTGATGAAGTCAGCCCTCGTAAAAAAATACAACTTAGTGGTCGAACCTGATGAGCTTCGAGCGGCAGTCCGCAAGAAAATTGAAGGCTACATGAAGCAATACGGAGCTATGGAAGGAATGGATATGGAGCCCATGATCGACAGGATGCTCAGTAGTCGGGAGGCAATCGAGAAGGAGTACTCAGAGGTAGAAGCCGACAAATTGTTCTCTCAAATAGAGAAAGAAGTGTCCGTAGCAGAAAAATCAGTCTCAATAGAGGAGTTTCGAGAGATCGTCCAAAAACTCAATGATAACCAAGCAGCTTAATGAGACTGCTGTTTAAAACTATTCTTGATTAAATTGTTTATAGCATAAATATTACCATGATACCAATAGACGAATTTAGAAAATACGCTACAAAACATAGAGGCATGAGCTCCATGCACTTAGATAAATACATGGAAACCTCAGTACCTAACATTAATGGATTCACGCCGCAAGTGATTGAGGAGAGACAGATGAATATCGTAGGCATGGATGTATTTTCCAGGCTGATGATGGATCGAATCATTTTTATGGGTGTCCCTGTCAATGATTATGTAGCTAATGTCGTACAGGCTCAGATGCTTTTCTTGGAGTCTACTGACCCAAAAAGAGACATTCAGATGTTCATTAACAGCCCTGGTGGCAGCGTCATAGCTGGCCTCGGGATGTATGATACCATGCAGTACGTAGCGCCTGATGTGGCGACTATCTGTACAGGACTAGCAGCCTCAATGGGAGCTGTCCTCTTAGCCGCAGGTGAGAAAGGTAAAAGATCCTGTCTATCACACAGTAGAGTCATGATCCATCAGCCTTCAGGTGGCATGCAGGGACAGTTTTCGGATATGGAGATCACCTATGAGCTGATCAAAGAACTCAAAGGAGAATTGTACCAGATACTGGCTGATCATACCGGACAGAAATACGATAAAATCGAAAAGGATTCTGACAGAGATAACTGGATGACGGCTAAAGACGCCAAGAAATATGGATTGGTAGATGAAGTCTTAGATCGAAAAAGTCCTAAAAAAGAGAAAGCTTAATCGTCAATTTTTTTTAATCTTTATTAAAACCAGACGATCATGTCTAAAGCAAGTACCTCAAGCCCAAAGTGTTCTTTCTGCGGTAGAGATAAGAGTGAAGCTCTCATCTTGATCGCTGGCATCCAAGGTCATATCTGTGAGATATGCATTGACCAAGCTCACGAGATAGTCATAGAAGAGCTGAAGCAGAATGATGGCAAAAAGTCTTCTTTGGACAAGTCGAGCTTTCAGCTGCCCGAGCACATCACCCCAAAGCAAATAAAGGGCTATTTAGATGGGTATGTGATAGGGCAAGATGAAGCGAAGAAGTATCTCTCTGTAGCTGTCTACAATCACTACAAGAGATTGAGACAAGTGTCAATGGATGATGTCGATATAGAGAAGTCTAATATTCTTTTTGTCGGGGAGACGGGCACGGGTAAGACCTTATTGGCTAAGACCATAGCCAAGTTCTTAGAAGTTCCTTTCACCATCGTGGATGCCACGGTATTTACAGAGGCGGGCTACGTCGGTGAGGATGTGGAGAGTATGCTCTCTCGCCTGCTACAGGCCTGTGACTTCGATGTAGAAGCAGCCGAGAAAGGCATCGTCTATATCGATGAGATAGATAAGATAGCCAGGAAGAATGATAATCCCTCCATCACCAGAGATGTATCTGGAGAGGGGGTGCAGCAGGCCATGCTCAAAATGCTGGAAGGTACTGAGGTGAATGTACCGCCACAGGGAGGCAGGAAGCATCCGGAGCAAAAGATGATCAAGCTCAATACCAGCAACATCCTCTTTATTTGTGGTGGAGCATTTGATGGTCTGGATAAGATCATTGCCAGAAGGCTCAATACGCAGGTCATTGGCTTCAGAAAGGAAGGTGAGGAGCAGGTAGATCAAGAAAACATCTATCGCTACATCAATCATCAGGACATTAAGGCTTTTGGCTTGATTCCAGAATTGATTGGCCGATTACCTGTCTTGACTCATTTAGATCCGCTGGATAAAGAAATCCTTGTGCGGATCTTAAAAGAGCCGAAGAACTCTTTGATTAAGCAGTATCAAAAGTTATTTGAATTAGAAGGCATCAAGCTAATCATCAAGCCAGATGCCTATGAATATATCGCTGAGCGCGCCTTAGAATTTAAGCTTGGCGCACGTGGACTGAGGTCTATCTGCGAGGCGATACTGACAGATGCCATGTTTGAGCTCCCATCTGAGAAAGATGTCTTGGAGTTAGTCATTGATAAGGATTATGCCATGGAAAAATTGAGCACGTCTAAGTTGTCTCATCTGAAAGTGGCTTAAATAATATAATTGCGCTTTGGGCTTATACCTGAAGCGCAATTTTACTTTTCCTACTGGCTCTTCGCCCTACTTACAACTTCTTTTTTTTTTATTTATTTTTTCATCACTTCTTCCAAGGCCTCGGTCCGCTGCTCTAATACAGTGATGGTATATTTCTAATAGTCATTGTTACTATTTTAGTGAGATAATTAGTCTATCACTGATCCAGAAGAAGTATGGAAGCTGTTATGTCAGGATCGTGAATAGGAGGGTAAAATTACGCTCGAATAAAGTACTGCGCATCCTTATAATTGATGATTATTCAGCCAGTTGGATGGCTTTTAACAGCTCAATAGCAAGATTTTATTTTTAAAAAAAATATAGCTGCTGCTATACTTTTCTCCCTGATTTTAATGTAGAAATATTATCATTGACGATGCATAGATATTTCATCCGTCTTTCATATAAGGGGACTAACTTCAGCGGCTGGCAGCGCCAATCAAATGCGCACACCGTACAAGAAGAAATAGAAGATGCCTTCCAGCTGCTCTTCAAGTACAAGGTGAATATCGTAGGCTGTGGCCGGACTGATTCTGGAGTACACAGCCGCGACTACATCGCCCATTTTGATTTGCAGGATGAGTTAGTTATTGATTTGGTGTTTAAGCTCAATCACATCGTATCCCAAGACATCACCATCCATGACATATTTGAAGTGGACCGGACGAGGCATTCCAGATTCAACGCCTATTCCAGGTCATATGAGTATCGGATTAATGGCATCAAAGATTCGTTTCACCATGAATTTGCTTTTGCTTACCCGCAGATTCACCGATTGGACATAGATAAGCTGAATCGAGCTGCTCACCTCTTGTATGAGTACGAGGACTTCTATACCTTCTGCAAGTCCAAAACTGATGTGAAGACCACCATCTGCCAGATCAAGGAAAGCCAATGGATCTGGACTGACTATGATGCGCTCCAGTATCGAGTCACGGCCAATCGATTCCTCAGGGGCATGGTGCGCCTCATCGTAGGCATGTGTATTAATCTGGCATTGGATAAACTAGACTACGACGAAGTAGCCACCGCTCTTCGAGAGCGGAAGCGACTTAATCGTGACTGGGCAGTCCCAGCACAAGGCTTGACTCTGGTGGACATAAAGTATCCTTACGATACAAGAGGTCACGTGAGCGGCATAGAAGTAAGAGAGGGTAGCATCGAGGAGCTAGTGCGTGTATCTGGACAGATACCTGAGTTTAAAGAGCCCTACGAAGCAGCTGAGTATCGTAAGAGGCTGACGGGTGCCAATCATCTCATTCTCGTCGCTTATAAAGAAGATCAGCCCGTCGGCTTCAAAGTGGGCTATGAGCGTGATGCTGATGGGTCTTTTTATAGCTGGATGGGTGCTGTATTGCCATCATTCAGGAGGCTTCACATCGCTCAGCGTCTAGCTGAGCGGCAGGAGATATGGGCTGTAGAGCAAGGCTATACTTCCATCAGATGCAAGACTCGGAATCATTTAAAAGCGATGCAGCGATTCGCACTCGGCAATGGATTTGATATCACTCACTTAGAAGATAGAGCGACAGCTGATGATCGCATCATCTGGATGGAAAAATCAATCGAGAAAACCAGCGATGAAGAAGTGTAGTTTACACTGCCTCTAACACTTGATCATGGTACAGAGAGTACGCTGACATCTTTGCATTCACTTTGGCTCTGATATCTTTGATTCTGCCTTCGTCATTGATGTCTGAGAGCACGTAGTCTATCCATTCCACTACTTCGGCGCAGTCATTTTCTATGAGCCCTCTGGTGGTGATGGCAGCAGTACCGATCCTCATGCCAGACGTCACGAATGGACTTTTATCGTCGAATGGCACCATGTTCTTATTGATGGTAATGTCAGCTCTGACTAAAGTGTTTTCAGCTTCTTTACCTGTGATGCCTTTAGATCGCAGATCGATCAGCATCAGGTGATTGTCTGTCCCTCCTGAGATGATCTTATAGCCCTTCTCTGTGAAAGCATCTGCCATGACTTGAGCATTGGCCACGACTTGCTTGCCATATACTCTGAAAGCTTCTGAATTGGCCTCGGAGAAAGCGATGGCTTTTGCTGCGATGACGTGCTCCAGTGGTCCACCTTGCATACCGGGGAATACGGCGCTATTCATTACTGATGACATCATGATTGGATTGCCTTTCTTAGTGGTTCTGCCCCATGGATTTTCGAAGTTCTCGCCCATCATAATGATCCCGCCTCTGGGGCCTCTCAGGGTCTTATGTGTCGTGGAGCTTACGATATGACAGTGGGGTAGAGGATCATTCAGCAGCTTAGCCGCTATCAGCCCTGCAGGATGTGCTATATCAGCAAGAAGGAGCGCGCCCACTTCATCAGCGATGGCTCTGAACCGAACGTAGTCCCAGTCTCTGGAGTAAGCTGAGGCGCCGCAGACGATTAGTTTAGGCTGATGCTCTTTGGCCAGCGCATGTACCTTATCCATATCAATGATGCCAGTCTCCTTCTCTACGCCATAGAAGTATGGACTATAGACTTTCCCAGAAAAATTCACTGGAGAACCGTGTGAGAGGTGCCCCCCGTGTGAAAGGTCAAAACCTAAAATCGCATCTCCAGGTTGCAGAAGAGCTAAGAAGATGGCGGCATTCGCCTGTGCGCCTGAGTGTGGCTGCACATTGGCATAAGCTGCACCGAATAGCTCTTTCAGTCGATCAATAGCCATCTGCTCTATCACATCGACCACTTCGCATCCACCGTAGTAGCGTTTGCCAGGGTAGCCTTCCGCATATTTATTCGTCAGGCAGGATCCCATGGCGTCGATGACTGCTCGACTACAGAAATTCTCTGAAGCGATCAGCTCGATACCGTGTGCTTGTCTTTGTTCTTCTTGTTTGATGAGGTCAAATATCTTGTCCATTAGTTCTCTGGCTTTATCGCTAGGTTAGGTAGTAGATTGAATTATGGTGCAAATTTATTAAATTATTATCTTATACGAACTGTTCAAAGTCGTTTGTACCGTATTTATCTTTAATTGTATCTAAGTCTTTTCTTTTATTGATCCAGTCTTCTGTGTAACCACATGATGTGCAGATATATTTATATGTGATCAAGCCTGATCACTGGAAGCCTTACGGAGCTCCAAGTGATATTGATATTGTGGATATTTCTGTTGAGCTACATTTAGGACATTGGTGACTACTTCTCATAAGACTGTTTACTTACTCTGTAAGGTATGATATAAGACTGAAGTTAGTAGAATTGGAATGGTTATACCTCAGTATGATGCATAAAAAAAGCCCTGATGGATACGACTCCATCAGGGCTTAGATAAATTTTATAGATCAGTGATTACTGACGTACTCCAAGCGCTTTTAGCGTTTCGAAGTCCATAGCTCCAACAGGTAGTCCGTTGTCTCTCTGGAACTTCACTAAAGCAGCTTTAGTTGCAGCACCTAATTGGTTATCTGCACCTGCAGCACCTACATCATAACCTCTTGAAATAAGAGCACTCTGCACTCTTCTTACAAGGTCAGCTGTGATGTTATCAGCACATACTACTTCTCTCCACTCTGTGAATCCACCTTCTTTCACTAATTGTCTTCTTGACACAGTGTTGTACTTAGCAGGTACGTCGATGGTGTTAGTAGATGCAGCGTTAGCAAGCTTCTTATACGATCTGTTCTCATATCTTGCGTCGATATCAGTCGTATTAGCAGTTGCATCCTGAGCTAATTTCTGGTACGTTCTGTTTTCGTACTTAGCTGGGATATCAGCAGAGTTAGCAGTCGCATCTTGCGTTAGCTTCTGGTATGATCTTGTCGTGTATTGAGCAGGTATCTCCGTAGCTTCTGTTGTCGCAGGAGATGCAAGCTTCTTGTATGATCTTGTCGTGTACTTAGCAGCGATGTCTGTTGAGTTTGCAGCAGCATCGTTAGCCAGTTTTTGGTAAGACCTATTCTCATACTTAGCAGGAATGTCTACAACTCTTGTTGTCGCAGGAGAAGCTACCTTCTTGTATGATCTTGTCGTGTAACTTGCAGGAACAGTGACTGACTCAGTAGTAGCAGGTGTCACTAATTTCTGGTAAGTTCTCGTCTCATACTTAGCTGGAATATCTACAGACTCAGTGGTCGCAGGAGATACAAGCTTCTGGTATGATCTATTCTCATACTTAGCAGGTACAGTGACAGACTCAGTCGTCGCTGGAGTAACCAGCTTCTGGAAAGTTCTTGTCGTGTACTTAGCAGGTACAGTATTAGAATTAGAAGATGCAGGAGAAACTAACTTTTGGTATGTTCTCTGTGAGTACTCAGCAGGAATTTCGATTACTCTAGTACAGTCATCTCCATTATCTGTGTAGCCATCATCACATCCGACTCTTACTTGCTTTGTTACTGTTCTGAATTGAGCAGGTACTTCTACCAGACACCATACTAAGCAGTCGTTAGGATCAGCTGAAAGACAGTTTCTGTCCGCTTTTTTCTTAACCCACTTTGTAGATGCAGGTGCAACTTGCATTTGCTCTGATTGTGTCTCATACTTAGCAGGTCTTCTTTCGATTCTTGAAGAAGCTTCTTTCACTAATACTTGCTCAGTGACTGTCTCGAATTGAGCAGGTACTGGGCTAAGAGTCGTGTAAGCATCTTTTACTAATACTTGCTCAGATACAGTCTCGTACTGTGCAGGTACGACTCTAAGAGTCGTGTAAGCATCTTTAACTAATACTTGCTCAGACACAGTCTCATATTGAGCTGGGATAGTTCTGATTTGAGTAGAAGCTTCTTGTACCAATACTTGCTCAGATACAGTCTCGTACTGTGCAGGTACGACTCTAAGAGTCGTGTACGCATCTTTTACTAGTACTTGCTCAGATACAGTCTCGAATGTAGCTGGGACAACTTCTATTCTTGTAGAAGCTTCTTGTACCAGTACTTGCTCAGACATTGTCTCGAAGGAAGCAGGTGTAATAGATAGTGATGTTCCAGCTTCTTTGACAAGTACTTGCTCAGATACTGTCTCAAATTGTGCAGGAACGGCTCTTAGGGCATTTCCAGCTTCTTTAGACAATACTTGCTCAGATACTTTCTCAAACTGCGCAGGAACTACACTTAGTCTCGTACCAGCTTCTTTAGCTAATACTTGCTCAGACATAGTCTCGAACGAAGCAGGATTGATGGAGACCGAACTTCCAGCTTCTTTAGCTAGAACTTGCTCGCTGACAGTCTCGTAAGTAGCAGGTACGACCTCTACTCTGGAAGAAGCTGCTTTAATAAGCACTTCCTCAGTTACGGTTTCGTACTGATCTTGAATTAGACACTTAGCATAACACTTACCTGGCTCAGAAGGCATTCCTGATTCTGGTTGTGCGATTGCTATGACAGCGCCTAACATCATCACAGTAATTAATAGGCTAATTTTTCTCATAGTCACTGATAGAATTTTAATGAATGAAAACTTTTTGATATTTGAAAAATAAATAATCGTTTATAAAAGATAAGGGGATGTAAATTTAACACAATAATTTAGGATGACATAGAAAGTACTTCACAGTATTTTTCTTTTCAATCATAAATTCCGATGAATCTGAGAACTTTATAATTGAATCATCCTTTTTTAGTATTAATATTTCCTTTTTACCCTGATCATATGCTATTTTATCCTCTTTTCCTTCGCTGATTAATTTAGAAGCGTCGGAAGGTGCCACATTATAATGTTCTACAACTTTCTGACGGATATTCTCCTTGAAGTCACTATTATAGGGAGCATTGCTAACATGACATTTAAAAATTTTTCGATTGAGTATAGAGTCGGATAGGATCGATATGACTCTTTCAGGTTGGAACTGTAATTCTTTTACTGCAAAGATCATGTCAGAATCATCGATCAGGCTATGCTGATGTATCGTTTTTTTCGTAATATGTTGATTATCAAAGCTTAAAAAATAACTTAAAGGCTGTGATGAGATGGGTAATTCTTCCTTTTTCATGTGCTCAAAGAAGAGCACCAGCATCTGCTCAGCAGCTACAGAGGCTTTATGTAGATATACCTGCCAGTACATGATTCTACGAGCAATTAAAAATTTTTCTATCGAATAAAATCCTTTTTCTTCGATGACTAATTGGTCATTTCTGACATTGAGCATCTCTATAATCCGATCATACCCGATCACTCCCTCAGCCACACCAGTGAAAAAACTGTCTCGATTCAGATAGTCCATTCGGTCCATATCCAGCTGCCCAGAGACCAGCTGCCCCAAAAACTGCTTTTCGTAGTCGTTCTTAAATATGCGGATGGCGAGGGAGAGCTCTCCACCAAATTCTTCATTGAGGATCTCCATATACCTCAGCGAGAGCACTTCATGATGGACCTTGATGATTTTACCTTCTAAGGCATGAGAGTAGGGGCCGTGACCTATATCATGCAGCAGGATAGCGATGCACACGGCGCGATACTCCTCCTCACTGACTTCGATGCCTTTGTATCGTAGGACCTGTATGGCTCGGGTCATCAGATGCAGCGCTCCCAGTGCATGATGAAATCTGGTGTGCAAGGCTCCAGGATAGACATAATGGGAGAGTCCCATCTGCGATATCCGTCGCAATCGCTGAAAATAGGGATGATTAATTAGGTCATACAGGATATCAAAAGGATACTTGATAAAGCCATAGACTGGATCATTGAAGATTTTCTTTTTATTCATCAGGCTGTGAAAATAACTAAGACTTTGAGCACGTTCTGATAAGCGAGCTTAAATTTATCGAGTCGAGCTATATTTTACACTGATCTAAGGAGGGATTACATCCAATACACTATTTCATCTGGTCATCTGGATTATAGCAGTAAGCGTTTCATCATTTATCAATATCACAATTAAAGACACTAATGGGCGAAAAGATCAAAATTCTATGGGCAGATGATGAAATCGAGCTACTCAAGCCTCAATTATTCTTTCTGGAAAAGAAAGGCTACGATGTCACGACTGTCAGTAATGGTCACGATGCCCTCGATGTCTTAGCTGAGCATAATGATATCGACGTCGTCTTCTTAGACGAATCCATGCCTGGACTCACTGGCCTGGAGACACTTACCAGGATCAAGAAGGTAGATAGCAGGATGCCCATCGTGATGATCACCAAAAATGAAGCAGAGAATCTGATGGAGGAGGCCATAGGCTCAGAGATAGATGACTACCTCATCAAGCCTGTCAATCCCAATCAACTACTACTGACCCTGAAAAAACTCATCGATAACAAGCGACTCATCAGTGAGAAGACGGCCTCTGACTATCAGATAGAGTTTCGCCAGATTCTGATGGACATTAATAGTGGTCTATCGTATGAAGAGTGGGTGGAAACATATAAGAAGCTTATCAGCTGGGAGTTGAAGCTGGATTCTTCAGATACGCAGGAAATGGGTGAGATTCTCGCCATGCAGAAGAGTGAGGCCAATACAGAGTTTAATAAATTCATCAATAAGCACTATGAGGACTGGATGGAGGGTAAGGAAGATGGCCCGATGATGTCTCACCAGCTGATGAAAGAGAAAGTCTTTCCTAAGTTAGACCCTGATAGGCCAAGCTTCTTCCTGCTGCTGGATAATCTCCGCTTCGACCAATGGAAGATCATAGAGCCGATCATTACTGGTGCTTTTCGAGTGGAGAAGGAGGATTACTTTTACAGCATTTTGCCGACCAGTACCCAGTATTCGCGTAATTCTATCTTTTCTGGTATGCTGCCTTCCGATATCTATAAGCACTATCCAGAATGGTGGGTCTTCGACAGTGAGAAGGAAGGCAAGAATAACTTCGAAGGGGAGCTCTTCGATAAGCTGGTGAAGAGAGTGATGAAGACGACCATGAAGTCTGCCTACATTAAGGTGACCAGCACACATAAAGCGAAGCAATTCAGCGACAACATATATAACTATCTGAATAATGATCTGACCATCATCGTCTATAACTTCATAGATATGATGTCACACGCCAGAACTGAGATGGAAGTGCTGAAGGAACTGGCTGGAGATGAGAAGGCCTACAGGTCTCTGACTCGCTCATGGTTTCTCAATAGTCCACTCTGGGCGGCACTGCAGAAAATAGCAGAAAAGGACATCCAGCTCTTCGTGACCACAGATCATGGTACCATCAGAGTGAATCAGCCATCGAAAGTGGTCGGCGATCGAGAGACGACGACTAACCTAAGGTATAAGATGGGGCGGAATCTCAAATTTCAGAACAAGGATGTATTGGCCATCAGTGATCCTCAAAAAGTGGGATTGCCCAAGGCTAATGTGAGCTCTTCGTTCATTTTTGCCAAACCTGATGTCTATTTCCTATACCCTAATAACTATAATTACTACAATAATTTTTATCGCAATACCTTCCAACATGGAGGTATATCCTTAGAGGAGGTCATCTGTCCATTTATTGAGTTGACCAGTAGATAAGACCTAATGGTCGCTTGATAATCATTTAGATGTGAGCTGCGCATCAGTTCCAATCGTTAAGATTTTTTTAAAGTGTTTTCTGAGTTTTTGATTGATTTTTTAGGCTAATTATTTTAGCGCCGATATTTCAATTATCTAAACTCAAACATTTTGAAAATGAAAAATAACAATGTTTTTATCTTCCCTTTGCTGCTGTTTATGATGAATGTGACATCATACAGCATCATAGCTCAGACCTCAACTGAGGTGCCGCCAGACATCATTAATTATCGGATTCTTGACAATAGTTACGTAGCCTGGGAAGCCGCTAAAATCACGGGTAAGCACAAGGGAAAGGTCCGAGCTCAGTCTGGCAAATTAATCTTCCAAGACAGCACCCTGACAGAGGGACATCTGATCTTGGATATGAGCACGATCACCTGCACCGATCTTGAGGAT
>CALFUK010000097.1 GCA_937929945.1 uncultured Saprospiraceae bacterium | reverse complement strand
CCGATCTGACAGGGGGTGATGGCCATCTGGCTGTTATTATAATCCATCAAATTATTAGAGATATCTATGCAGGGCTTCTCATCAGTCGGACCCCAGCAGTTAGCGTGGCGAGGTGTGTCATCGCAGCCATCATTAGCACTCCAGGTGTGATGCAGTCCCAGGATGTGGCCGATCTCGTGATTGAGCAGCGTAGCGAATTCCCAGGACTCTTTGCCAGATTCGTACAGCCCTGCAATCTTCAGCCCATGCCCTAGAGCTACGCCTGTACGCGAGGTCTTATAGCTTTTGGACCTCATCTTCTTCGGGATGTGCGGCATGATGAATACATTGATGATCGTATCCAGCCCGACCGCATATTTCTTGATGACATCAGGTCGATAGTTATTCCGATGCTTGCCCTTATTCGCAAAGAAGCAGAGCTCATCATCATAGTGGAAATAGATGCCATCTTCATCACTGTCCGCCTGCCACAGCTCATACTGATACATCGGGTGCAGCGCAGGGGTGTCATTCCCCACAGGCAGATTCATTTTGAAGTTTTTAACCAGTCGCTCATTCGCATTATGCAGCAGCTCATGTATCAGGCGCACACCATCTGGCTCTGTATAATTATGCTCTTTTGACTCACTGTTCAGAAAGTGGACATTGACTCTGATGATCTGCTCGTAGAATAGCTCCCGCACATGCTCATAGGGCGCATAAAGCAGTGGCTCATCACATACATAAGACTCCTGGTAAGAATCGATGATAGGTAGATCATTCAGATCAGATATGAAGACTGACGACAGCCGATTATGACAGCTGAGACTGCAGCCTGACAGCATGATGATTAGAATAAAATATCTCACAAAGGATATAACGAGCTAGAGCGAAGAATGATTACACATTCATCCCACCGCATACACTGAGGACCTGTCCAGTGACATAGGTCGACATGTCAGAACCTAAGAAGACGCAGGCATCAGCCACATCAGTCCCTTCGCCAAATCGCTTCAGCGGGATGGCATCAGTGTATGATTTTTTCGTGGCATCATCTAGCGCATCCGTCATATCCGTAGCGATGAATCCAGGAGCGATAACATTGCATCTGATGCCTCTTGATCCGACTTCTTTCGCAATCGACTTAGAGAATCCGATGATCCCTGCCTTAGAGGCAGCATAGTTAGCTTGTCCTGCATTGCCGAAGACACCAACGACGCTTGAGATGTTAATAATGGACCCACTCCGGTTTTTCAGCATCGGCTTCATGGCCTGCTTCGTGAGATTGAAGACTGATTTCAGATTCACCTCGATGACCTGATCCCACTGCTCTTCGCTCATGCGCAGCATCAGGTTATCCTTGGTGATACCAGCATTATTGATAAGCACATCGATGGTGCCTAATGATTCCAGCGCCTCCTTCATGAGTTCTTCTGAAGCTGCATAAGAACTGGCATCTGACTGTATGGCTATGATTTTTTGATCACCTGTGGATAGATCTTCGACGATCTTATTTGCACTTTCGGCTGATGATCGATAGGTGAATACGACATTGGCACCCTGAGCTGCATAGGACCTCACCAGTGCCTCTCCTATCCCTCTTGATCCTCCAGTGATCAGCGCATTTTTTCCTTGTAGTAATGTCATTTTATTGGTTTTCCGCTTGATTCGATAACTCTTGTAAAATTATCTTGTTAATAATAGGGTTAGAAATACGGCATCCGATCTCTAATCGAAGTCTAATATAATTGTAATTGCATAAACCACAATCATGGCTACAGATATCATCGAACAAGAATTGACCCCAGGAATCCTCAGTCTGCTACCGCTCTTCTACGTAGGCTGGTCAGACAGCGTGCTCAGCCCCTCAGAAATGAAGCTCATCCATCATAAAATTGACCAGCTAGACTTTCTGACAGACTCTGATAAAGCCTACATCATCAGATGGACTGACCCGACCTCTCCCCCAGACGAAGCCACCTTCAAGCAGTGGGTGAGCTACATCACGAAGCAAGGAGAATCAATAGAAATCACAGAAAAATCAGACCTTATAGATCTGGGCATCGAGATAGCGAATGCCAATAATCAAAACCAAGACAGCGCTCTCTGGAATTCGAAAAGAGCCCGGACTGCGCTACACGACATCCAGCACGCTTTAGGCATAGAGGGCCACGAGAGCTCCAAACTTCTCTTGGACAAACTTGACAGCGATCTCGATGAAGATGTATTCAATCAGCCAAGCTTTGAGCCACATGAGCTGAAAGCTATATTGGATGGAGAATACGCTGACACCAAGGATCGGATGCGACAGCTGCTGCGCGACCCACTCTTTGCCTACGTGGATGAGCCAGATAAGGACATCTTTAGACTGCGCGTACTGGAGCAGGTGAAAGCCTTGGCTAAGCAGGGAGTCAGCGCCTACTCCTTCCCCACGCAGTACGGCGGCTTCGAGAAAAGCGGAGACCACATCGCCGTCTTTGAGATGCTGGGCTACGGCGACCTGAGTTTAGCGATTAAATTTGGTGTCCAGTTTGGCCTCTTTGGCGGAGCTGTATACATGCTGGGCACGGAGAAGCATCATAAGAAATATGTAGAAGCAATGCACCGAGCGGAGCTGCTGGGCTGCTTCGCCATGACCGAGACGGGCCATGGCTCTAATGTCAAAGGCCTGCACACCACAGCCACCTATGACCATGACACTCAGGAAATCATCATCCACTCTCCAGACGAAGCAGCGGGTAAAGAGTACATCGGCAATGCCATGCACAGCACCATGGCGGCAGTCTTCGCGCAGCTCATCGTGAATGGTGAAAATCATGGAGTACACGCCGTCTTAGTCCCGATCCGTAATGAAAAGGGAGAAGTCCTACCAGGAGTCACCGTGAAAGACTGCGGCTACAAGATGGGACTGAATGGCGTAGACAATGGCAGAATCTGGTTTGACCAGGTGAGGGTACCCAAAGATAATTTACTAAATAAATACGGCGACATCACTGAAGATGGTGAATACACCAGCCCGGTAGCCAATCCCTCTAAGCGATTCTTCACCATGCTGGGCGCTCTCGTCGTCGGTAGAATCTGTGTCGGACTCGCGGGCATCAGCGCCGCCAAGGCTTCGCTGACCATCGCAGTCAAGTATGGACTGAAGAGACGCCAATTCAGCAAAAAGGATGATGCTCCTGAGACCATCATCATGGACTACCCCAGCCACCAGCACCGACTCACCCCTCTCCTAGCCAAGACTTATGCCTACTACTTCGCCCTCAGACGACTGGCTGACAAATACCGCGATAACGCCGATGGAGACATGCGCCACATAGAAACACTAGCAGCTGGGCTGAAGTCCAAAGCTACTTGGCATGCCACACGGACCATCCAGGAGTGCCGCGAGGCCTGCGGTGGCAAGGGCTATCTCAAAGAGAATCGCATCTCCGACCGCAAGGGGGACTCTGATATCTTCACCACTTTTGAAGGCGATAATACCGTGCTCATGCAGCTGGTCGCCAAAGGACTGCTCACAGAGTTCAAGCAGTCATTTCACGATGAGGGCTACCGAGCAGTCATAAAATACCTCTACACGAAGCTCAGTAATAAAATGACCGAGCTGAATCCTGTGCAGGCCAGAAATACCAATCAAAGCCACCTGCTCAGTCGAGAGTTTCACCTGGATGCCTTCTCCTACCGAGAGCAGAAGCTGATCATGTCACTCAGCCAAAGAATGAGGGACTACCTCAAAAAGCGCATCGATCCGTACCAAGCCTTTCTTAAATGCCAAAATCACATGATCGCCTGTGCGCATGCCTACATAGACAATATAACTTTAAAGTCATTCGTAAAAGCGGTCGATGCTGGTGAAGATTCTCCCAGCCGCAGAGCCCTGCAGAAAGTCTGCGACCTCTATGCCCTCAGTGTCTTAGATGAGGAGAAGGGCTGGTTCTTAGAAAATGATTACTTCGAAGGCGCCAAGACGAAAGCCATCCGAAGAGTCAAGAATAAAGTGATTCAAGATCTGAGGCCTGACCTCGAAGGGCTCGTGGATGCCTTTGGCATTCCTGATGAGCTATTGGGGGCGGAGATTGTTTGATTTTGATAATGTGATGATTTGTGGATTTGTGGATTTTGTTGATTTGGGGATTTTGTTGATTTGTGGATTTTGTTGATTTGCTGATTTCTAAACTAAAAAAGTAGTACGACATCAGCTAAATCAAGAGAATGACTCGATGATTCGATCGCATGCGGAATCCAGCAGTCCGTATACCCGATCAAAATTATCATCGTAATAGGGGTCGGGTACTTTGCGGTTCTCCCCTGGGAAGACATAGTTCAGGATCATCTTTACCTTTTCCTTGCTTTCCTCGGTTGGAGCTAATTTCAGAATATCATTATAATTAGCTGTATCCATAGCCAGGATAAGATCAAAAGCCTCAAAGTCAGCGCTGGTGCATTTTCTGGATTGCTGCCCTGAGATATCTATGCCATACTCACGTCCAATCTCGATGGATCTGGGGTCTGGTGCCTCACCATCATGCCATCCGCTGGTCCCAGCAGAATCGATCTTCCAGTCTAATCCTGCTGCTGCACATTTTTGTTCCAGTATTCCTTGTGCCAGCGGAGATCGGCAGATGTTACCCAGACATACCATTAAGACCTTCATACGATTCAATTTTTTTATCTCTATATCTGGCAACAATACCACTGAGGCTAATCATCCATTTGGATGTTTGACCAATCTATATTCAGAGACATTTCTTAATCACAACTTACATGAGTCGCATCAGAAATGCAAGCCACAAACCTGTTAAATGCTATAAAGTATATAACTCGATAGCGCAAATAAAAATTCAATTTAAAGGCGTCTTAGCTTAGGGTATTTTTAAAAAGATTGGCTACCTTCCATATAATGAAAGTGTACCATGTGTCGGCGGAATATTATCCTGCTGCGAAAGTCGGAGGTTTAGCAGATGTCGTAGGATCACTTCCCGCTTATCAGTCCAATCTCGGTGTGGATACTTCAGTCATCATTCCAAAGTATGGTACTCCATGGTTTGAGTCTCAGGCATATGAGACCGTCTGGGCAAGCACTTTCTGGTATCCAGATGAGACAGTGAGCTTCTCCATCCAGAGAGTGCTCGATGAAGCTAGAACTGAGGCCTTATACGTCATCGATATCCCAGGAAAGTTTGACAGAGCTGGGGTGTACAGCGATGAGAGTGGCTACTACAGCGATGGGGCAGAAAGATGGCTGAGCTTCCAGCGTGCCGTCTTAGACTGGATCTTGCACTCAGAGTCTCGGCCAGATGTCATCCATGTCCATGATTATCACGCAGGGCTCATCCCCTTTATGATGCAATACTCTTATGACTATGGGCCGCTGAAGAGTATCGACACCGTATATACCATTCATAACCAGCAGTATCATGGAGCCTTTGGTTGGGACAGACAGTACCTGCTCCCCGCTTTTGACACTTGGAAGTCTGGTCTGCTGGATTGGAGTCATATGATTAACCCCATGGCGGCTGGTGTCAAGTGTGCTCACCGAGTCACCACTGTATCGCCCAGCTACCTCCGAGAATTAAAATATGATGCTTCGGGACTGGAATGGCTCTTCGAACACTATGAAGAAAAATGCGTCGGTATACTCAATGGTATAGATCCTCTGGTCTGGGATCCTAAGGCGGACCACTACATTGATTTTCACTTAAAGAAATCTGTCGCCAACTTTAAAAAAGAAAATAAGAAAAAGCTGGCTTCTCACTATCACATCAATCCTAAGCGACCCATCGTCAGCTTTATCGGCCGCATGGTCGATCAGAAAGGTGCCGACCTACTGGCTGAAGCCATGACACAAATGCTCTCTGAAGAGCAGCCGATGAGCTTTGTCATTTTGGGTACTGGTGACGCTCAGCTCGAAGACCAATTCAGAACACTACAAGGGCAGTATCCTAATTCGACAGGCATCACCTTGGCCTATAATGAAGGCTTAGCTCATCGGATATATGCTTCTTCAGACTTCTTGATCATGCCATCACGCAGAGAGCCTTGCGGTCTAAACCAGATGTATGCCATGAGATACGGGACCATACCCATCGTCCATCATACGGGAGGCCTGATCGATAGCGTCGTACCATATGATGAGGACCAAGGTACAGGCATCAAGTTTGACGAGCTGAATACTGCAGCTGTAATCAGCGCACTGCACACAGCGATTTCGCTTTATCAGAATAAAGAATCATTAGCTAATACGATTAATCATTGCATGGAAGCAGACTTCACATGGGGGGCTTCATCAAAAAAATACATAGAACTATATGAAGGAATCAAGTAAGGATTTAAATGCAAAAACAGTCAATCTGATCTTAGGTGGAGGAGTCGGATCCAGACTATATCCATTGACCAAAAATAGATCAAAACCTGCAGTGCCTATTGCTGGTAAATACCGCTTGATCGATATTCCGATATCCAACTGTCTAAACTCAGGCTTGAAGCAAATCTATGTATTGACACAGTTCAATTCTGCATCTCTGAATAAACACATCAATCACTCCTATCGATTTGACCTATTCAGCCAGAATGCATTTGTGGATATCTTGGCAGCGGAGCAGACCAGAGAAAGTGGAGACTGGTTTCAGGGGACAGCAGATGCTGTCAGGCAGTGTATCCCGAATACAGTACACCGCGGATCAGAGTACATCATCATCCTATCGGGCGATCAGTTATACCAGATGGACCTCAAGGCCATGCTGCAGTCCCACATCGACCAGGGTGCAGAGATCACTATAGCGACCATCCCGGTAAAGGCTGAACCAGCCACTGCATTCGGAGTCATGAAGGTAAAGGCAGATAATACCATATCATCATTCATAGAGAAGCCAGACGCATCAGTACTACCAGACTGGAAATCAGAGGTACCTAAAGCATATGCTGACGAAGGCAAACACTACCTGGCCTCGATGGGCATCTACATCTTCAATACGAAAGTCATGAATGAAATCCTCTACACCGAAAAGAAAGAGGCGACTGACTTTGGCAAGGAGATCATCCCCTACTCCATCGAGAATGGCAGGAAAGTATATAGCTATGCGTTTGATAAGTATTGGTCAGACATCGGAGACATCGGCTCCTTCTTCGAGGCTAATATAGCACTGACTAAACCAAACCCGCCGTTCAATCTATTTGATAAAGAATTTGGAATCTATACGCGCTCCAGGCAGTTGCCCCCAAGTAAAATATTTGAGACCCAGCTACACGAAGCATTTATAGCAGAGGGCTGTCTGATCTATGCTAAGAGCATCAAGCATTCGATCATCGGACTGCGCTCCAGAATCGGTAGAGGGACAGTCATAGAGACCTCCTACCTGATGGGTAATGACCGCTTCCAATACACCGTGGACATGAAGGACGATGAGATATCGATGGGCATCGGCAATGATTGTACGATCAAAAATGCCATTCTCGATAAGCATGTGTTTATCGGTAATAATGTCAGTATCATTGGAGACCCCAGCTTAGAAGACGTCGAGACAGATAGCTATTGCATCAAGAAGGGCATTGTGGTGATCAATAAACATGCAAAAATTAAAGATGGTACCGTCATTGGTTTGGCCAGCTGATAGCTAGCGTAGTTCCTTTTATCGCTGAAATAAAATATCTTCATTAGCTGGTATCACTGCCGTAATGCGCATATGAAGCATATTCTACTCATATTATTATCTATTCTGTCCTCGGCATTTGTCTTGTGTCAGAGTAATGATATCGCCATCAATCTCGATGACACTTCGTTACAGTTTCATGAAGGCTATACTACGCAGCACAATTCTACACAGCTGCATGCAGTTAATGCCAAATTTTCCAACAGAATGGTCATCGGTATTATACCAGCCGCTGATGGGACCCACTATGTCATTCAAGAAAATGAAGTCCACCAGATAGCAGAAGATGATGTCTTGCGATCCTTCTACTTTTATCACGGCTCAGAAGAGATACGTACCGCCTATTTTCAAGATGAAGCCACACTAGTCCTCCTGAGTGATAATCACACGATAGGCTACATTAATACGCAGGACAAGCTGCACTCAGACATTCAGCTGGTCGATTACGACAAGAAGTATGTCAATTTAAAACTGATAGACCATCAGCTCTATCTCATCAGAGTCATGGACCAGGGGCGACAAAGCATCTCCAAAGCATCCATCTTAAATGAATCTCTTGAGACAGAGCTACTGTATGAATTGGAGCATCGATCTACCATAAATGATATCCATGTAGCGGGACAGACCCTCTTGTTCTTAGATAACGATGACCGACTGTATCAGTATGCGCAAAAAACACTTAAGCTACTTTATCACTCAGAAATAAGAGAACACCTAATTTTTAATCAGGCAAAAATCATCAAGCACAGCTCTGGATATTTTATATTCTTCAAGTACTCGAAAGGCTTGTATTGGCTGAATGACAATGGAGGACTCACGAGATGCTCTGATGAAGGTGTCTACAGATATCATGCATATGATGAGTCGAATCGCCTGCTAATCGGCCTAGGCACGAAGCCAAGATTAGTGAATACCATCCTCCTGGTCGAAGATAGGACGATGAGCTATTTCGATCACTCCATTGACTGGAATGCCATCGTACACGTATACAGCGCTGACTTCACCAAGTTCCAATATGTATCGGGTAATAATGGTCTGTATAGCATAAAGTATGACTTCGAACGCCCAGGTATAGAGCGTTATCTATATAATCCAAAGAAGCAATTTGGGGAATTCGGAGAGATCATTCTGGATATGGAAATGATGGATGGTGATATCTACGCCATATCAGAAAGTAGACAAGGTGTGTACCTACTTCGTGACAACGCCTTCGAACTCATACATGAGGGCGAGAAGCAATTCAATCGAATCTATAAAGATGACTACAATGATGTCCTGTGGATCAACGCCTACGATCAGAACCGAGAGAGCAGCATCTATCAGATTAAGAAAGGAGAGCATCAGGTCAGAAAAATAATAGATCTGGACATTCTGCTCTTAGCCATGGTACCTCTCAGTGCAGATTCCATACTACTCTGTGGATTCGTCAGAGAAAACACCGACTACACTGGTAAAATACTGCTGTACCATCCGCAAAAAAATAAAGTGACAGAGATCTACGCAGCTGCAGACCATGACATCTGGACAGCAGCAAAAATAGATAGCACCGTCCTCCTAGGACTACGCAAAGGCCTGCTGCGCTATGACATCAAGACAGGTAGCGTATCAGAAGTCACTGAGATGGAACAGCATTTTGTCTCATCTATACGAAAGATAGGCAAAGAGATATTCGTGTGTACGAAGAGCAATGGGATGTATGTCTTTTCAGAGGACATGAAGTTAGTGGAGTATCACGACCTGAACGAATACCCGGTGTCTAATAAAGTGACAGACATCATCCAAGACGATCAAGGCAATTATTGGGTCAGCACATTTAAAGACATCGCCCTCTTAGATGAGCATAAGAATCTGCTGATGACCATCAATCAAGAAGATGGCATCAGCGCCTATGAATTTAACTCGGGTGCTTCACTTATGACGCCTGATCAACAATTATATTTAGGTAGCATCAATGGGATTACTAAAATCGATATTCCTACATTCTATCAAGAGAATGACAATCAAGTAAAGGCGCATCGTGTGGTCGGCATCCATGACAATAAGTATGTCACACCAAATACAGCCGATCACGGCTTTCATTTTACATTCATCCCAGATAAGATAGAACTAGAGCTTATGGCGGAGAGTTCTCTCACCGGAGCGGCAGGCTATACTAAAATAGATGTCCTGCATGATGGAGTCCCCGTCTGTACAGAACAAATCAATGCGCAAGTCAAGATCAGCGATGTATCTACTGGCACCTATACACTCCAGCAAAAAAAACTACATGGTGATGTGCATCAGATAGCAGAGATATCAGTACAGCGAAACTATCAAACACTGATCTCACAATTACTACTCATCATCGTGGCCGGTGCATTGAGCTTTCTCGCAGCCAGATACATCTACCAGAGAGAAAATAGAATCATCAAAGAAAAGGCCGCTATGAATAACCGGCTGGTCGAACTGAAATTAGAATCGCTGCGCTCACAGCTAAATCCGCACTTCGTCTTCAACTGTCTGAACTCGATCCAGTATTACATCCAAGTCAATGAAAAGAAGCTCGCCAGGGAGTATCTGTCAAAATTTTCAAAACTCATGCGGCTCTTCCTCGAATCCTCGAGAAATGAGACCATCACCATCACGGATGAAATAGAGTTATTGACACTCTATCTCGAATTAGAGCAGCTCCGCTTTGAAGATAAGTTTAGCTTTCACATCGAGTCGAAAATAGATAGTCTGACCAAAGTCCCGCCCATGATCATCCAGCCATTCGTAGAGAATTCTATCGTACACGGCTTCTCCCATTTAGAAAATCGATCGGGAAAAATAGACATCCGATTCTCCGAGGATGATCAGCAAGGAGTCATATGCAGGATATCAGACAATGGTATCGGTCGGAGCGCAGCAGCCATCAGAAACCAGCAAGAGCGCAAAAAGCATAAATCCAGAGCGACTGAGATCATCAAAGAGAGAATAGAAATCAGCCAAAACAATGCGGATATTGACCAGCTCATACATTATGAAGATCACACCTCAGACACCGGGGAGATATTGGGCACCTCAGTGAAAGTTAAACTAACATAACTGGTAGGAATGATTCATTTTTAGTAATTTGTCCTTGACGTTATGACAACTCCAAGTATTATCGATACTAAAATCGAGGCTATCATCGTAGATGATGAGACTAAGGCAGGTATACTGCTAAAGAGTATGCTAGAAGAGCTGACACCTCAGGTAAATGTCTCCCATATCTTTCAAGACCCAAGATTAGCGCTGACTGCCGTCGAGGAAAAATCTCCAGACTTACTGTTTTTAGATATACAGATGCCCCATCTGAATGGCTTTGAATTATTAGAGTCCTGCTCTAAGAGAGACTTTAATGTCATCTTCGTCACAGGCTATGATGAGTATGCGATCGACGCATTCAAAATTTCTGCCTCTGACTACATCATGAAGCCCATCTCGGATGATAGTCTGATTCAGGCAGTAGGCAAAGTGGTAGACCAGGTACACTATAAGCATGTCAAAACTCACTACGAGATTCTACTGGACAATCTTCAGGCGAATCATCATCAACAAAAGAAAATAGGCATTCCTACGGTCAATGGAATCGATTTCGTCAGACTAGATAAGATCATAGCCTGTGAGGGTCAAAAAAGATACACCAAGGTCATCATGAGTGAAGGCGAACATGTATTTAGCTCCTATAATGTGGGTGAATTCGCAAAGATTTTAGAAAAATGTGGCTTCTTTTTAGCACATCGATCTTACCTAATAAACCTATCAAAAATCAAGCAATACCAAAAGGACGGCTCGATCATCTTAGAAAATAATATGGCTATCCCGCTGGCCAGAAGAAGAAAAGATGAATTTTTAGAGAAAATAACGACGTTATAGCCCATATTCATTTACCGCTCATTCCCTCATACTGACCGAAAGTATGCTAAATACTGCCACTCGTCGGATGGTCATTGTTCCAGCGTAAGCTTATCTATATATTTGATTGTACAATTAGTTATGGGGATTCACTCTAAGGAAATTGAATCAGAGTTGATCCATTCTCTTTGAAATTAAGAAAATTAATTCGGTCTTAATGAATCCGACTTAAAAGGCCAGCTTCCACTTTTTTAAACACGCTGTAGTAAAACACAGATGGCCAATTTAAAAACACAATTACACTAACACACATCTAAATATTCTCAGTTTCTATCAGAGTCAAATGAAAATTTGGCTCTTTTTTTTTTGCAATATGCCTTATACTGATTGCTGTAATTCAGCCATACTCTGCAAAAAAAATAGCTTTTACAGCTGTCCAACTTACCGCTTATACCTCAATACTGACCGCTTCATGCCTAAATCCTGCCGTTCGTCGGATGACCCTTTTTATCCGCTGCATTCAGCATTATATTTACATCGTAAGACAGAAACATTGAGTTGAACTGCACGCCCAACCAACGTAAGGCTTCGACTTTCTGACTTCTATTTTACATCTGAAACAAACATATTAAAAACACACACCAAGTAGTCTAACGTCCAGCGGGAGTCGAATACAGATTTGATTCTCGCTTTTTTTATGTCGCATCCATTTGCCTACTATTCTTAGCCCCCCAAAGCGACTCACACTACAATCCATCTACTTAGCTAATAATTGCAAGCCTAATATTGTTCGTAAAATTTCATTAGCTTATTTTAGTCAGGCTTTTCTTCCCTTAATTCATCAAGACCATATACTGGAGTTGCTCAGCGACTGACCGAGGTATGTCTGCTATTACACAAAAAATAAAATTCTGAATCTTAGATGGGCCGTTCTTGCTTACTTTTTATCGTACTCCTCTCAGCTGTGCAGCTGGCATCAGCTCAAATAGCACAATCATTCACCCTCTTTGCAGAGACAGTAGGAGACCCTCATGATGGAAATGGTATCGCTTCTGACGACTGCGCCGATGTGGAGTTTTTGCAGTCTTCCACTGCTGGGTTTGACATTGAAATTAGCATGTTTTTTTGCAGCATCAATAGTGGAGATGGAGAGCCAGAAGCTAAATACACTTACTCATCCTATATCGATCACTCAGGAGTGATCGATATTAAAAATTACATTGGATACACTATCCCGCTTGGATTTTCAGTATCTGTAATGACTGATCAAAATGGTAGTTCTAATAGTATCGGAGAACAACATCTTACAGCAAACTATGGTAGTAATCTTTATTCATTTAGCAAAAGTGAGGCCTCTAATGTTGACTTGAGCTTAGACACCATATCTGTTTCCACAGCTCAGAATCTACTATTGACATCTGATGGTTATAGCTTTGACTATGAGTACTCCATAAAAAGCCAAAATGATGATAATGAATTCTTTCTTACGGGTGTAGAGAGTGCAGCACTTAATATCGTTTTACCGTCACAATTTTACTCAGACAACCAGTTGACAGTTCCCACGATTGTCAATATACCGGATGCCATATCTAGTGTTAGTTTTCCAGTATTGACAGCCTGCGCAGAAAATATTTTCTTGGGTGAAGACATCGACCTGGACTCATACCAGTATGCCTCATCAGCACGACTATCAGCAGCGAGCACAGTCAAAGCTGACTCTATGGTCATCCTGAGTGGTGGAGACTGCGTCCTGCTTGATCCTGGATTCTCAGTGGAGCTGGGCGGGATGATGGAGACCGTGGACTACACTGGCTGTACTAACTAAGAATTACTCATAAGAGAGTCATGTTTTCCTCTGTGGAACGTTATAATATCATACTTGATCATTGATTCAGGTGCCAGATATACACCAATTTTACACTACTAAATGGAACATCTACACTAATAATACATCCAAGCCCTAAAACTAAAACACATGAGACTTCTGATAATCTTACTCCTCGTTAGTATCTGCATTCCACTACTGGGACAATCTTACTTCAATCAAAAAGGAGAACAGAGCCACACCCTTAACATCAGCTACAGTGACAGACGACTGCCTGAATATACCCTAGACTACACAGCCGCTACCAGGCCAGGCTTGGACCTACAGGCTAAGCTCGGATACTCCAGCGAATCTTTTGTCAATGTGCTTAATCTGGGTACTGCACTGGATTACTACCTGCTGCGCCAAGAAAATAGAGGCATCAATCTTTCTCTTGGTGCTGCCTATGATTACTTCAGAATATCTGGATTCGGAGAGATCGTCACCGGGAGCATCGGTAGTCTGCGCTCAAGAATAGCTTACAGAGTCAATGCAAATCAATTCTACCTCGTACCCATGATCGGTTATCAGCATGGGTTTGACCTAAATAATGATCTGGACTCTCGTGGCATCATAGAGTTTGGCTCAGCTTTCGCCTATACAGTGAGTCGGCAAAACCTGATCAGCTTGACGCCAAAGTTACTTTACTCCACGGATGGCGGAGATCCTGTTTTTGAGATCAATCTGGGTTATACCTTCGGTCGAACAGCACCCATGACAGATGATAAATAAGCACTCCACTACTCGCAGTGGCCTGGATACCTGGGACTCGGTATGACGTCCCTGATATTACTCATCCCTGTGACGAACTGCACCAGCCGCTCGAATCCAAGGCCATAACCCGCATGCTCACAGGTGCCGTAGCGGCGCGTATCCAAGAACCAGTCCATCTCCTCCTGAGACACATCCATCTCGTCCATGCGCTGCATCAGCTTATCCAGTCGCTCCTCTCGCTGCGAGCCACCCACGATCTCTCCGATACCTGGAAATAGGATGTCCATAGCAGCTACAGTACGTCCATCATCATTCTGTCGCATGTAGAATGCCTTGATCTCCTTGGGATAATCGATAAGGATCACTGGCTTCTTAAAGTGCTTCTCTACCAGATAGCGCTCGTGCTCCGACTGCAGATCAGCTCCAAAGCCTTCGATGACAAATTGAAATTTCTTTTTCTTGTTAGGCTTAGATCGCAGTAGGATCTCGATGGCCTCTTCGTATTTTAAGCGCTCGAAGTCATTGTCGACGATGAACTGTAGCTTCTCTCGGAGGGACATCTCAGAGCGCTCATTTTGTGGTTTTTGCTTTTCTTCATTCAGCAGACGCTGCTCCAAAAATTCCAGCTCCTCTTGATGATGCTCCAGGCAGTACTTGATCACATACTTGAGCATGGCCTCAGCATTATCCATGTTATCATGGATATCAGAGAATGCCATCTCAGGCTCGATCATCCAAAACTCTGCCAAGTGTCTGCTGGTATTACTATTCTCCGCTCTGAAAGTGGGGCCAAAGGTATACACATCCCCAAAGGCCAGTGCGCCCAGCTCCGCTTCCAGCTGACCAGAGACGGTCAGATTCGTCTGCTTATTGAAGAAGTCCTTGCTGTAGTCAGCTTTGCCATCTTCCGTCAGCGGCAGTTTATCGAGATCCAGATTAGTCACCTGAAACATCTCTCCCGCTCCTTCTGCATCTGATCCCGTGATGATGGGTGAGTGGATATACACGAAGCCCTGCTCGTAGAAAAATTTATGAATCGCGAAGGCAATCGAATTACGCAATCTGAAAATCGCCCCAAAAGTATTCGTCCTGAATCTGAGGTGATGTATCTCCCTGAGGAACTCCAGGCTGTGCTTCTTCGGCTGCAGTGGGTAGCTCTCCGCGTCGCTATCCCCCAGGATCTCGATCTCATCCGCTGCTATCTCCACGCGCTGGCCCTTACCCTGCGACTCTACGAGTGTCCCCACCGCCTTGATCGCTGCACCAGTGGTGATCCGCTTCAGCAAGGCCTCATCCGTATTCTCCCGATCCACCACTACCTGCAGTGGCTTCACCGTGGTGCCATCATTTAGGGCAATGAACTGATTGTTTCTAAAGGTTCTGACCCAGCCACAGACCGTGGTCTTCTCTCCGATGACGCCTGATTGTAATAAGGCTTTGATTCTTGCTCGCTTCATACTTGATCCATTTTCTATGAGCCGCCAAAGGTATGACCCTCGATTAATATATTGAAGTCATTGTGGGATATATATCGTCATGCTATAACGTAAATGAGCCAGAGGTCATAATGCCTCGCATATAGTCAATAGAATCGAGGTATTGAATTGATTATTTCAAACTAATCACCCCTCCAGCCCCGCAATCATACCCACAGCCTGATCATAGACCTCCTGCATATCCGTACCTGAGGCACCTGCATACAGGGCAATCTGGCAGCGATTGATGATCGCTCTAAAGGCTTCTCTAGTAGCCTCATCCACTTCCTGCTCATGCAGGACAGACATGACTCGGTCAATGGACAGATCAGCATTGGAGATCATGTATTTATCGGAGACGTAGCCGAAGAGGCCCGCATTGATTTCTTCGTAAAATTGTTTTTCCTGGCCTGCAGTCATGGCTGTCTTCGCCTTTTCTAAGCGGCTCATAGCGACCTTCTGCGCAGCAGTCTGCTTCTTCAAGGCAGGGTCTATGCCATCCGCTTCGTCCTTCTTCCGCTTGTAGAATACGAGGCCAAGTATGGAAAACAGGGGCAGAGAAAACAGCGCCAAATGCCCTGGACTACCGAAGAAGTACCCAGACTCTTTATGCAGGCTCACATCTGCAATAAAACCCTCCATCTCTCCCAGGCCATCCTTATCAATGTCTATCTCTCTGGCGGCTCCACTACCCTGCACCACGGTGATCGGATACTGGCGTCCGTAGAGAGTGACGTAGTCTGTACTATCTGTATTGAAATAGCTGAATTCTGGCCGGATGCTGAATTGTCCCGCTCGCTTAGGCACTACCAAGTACTCAAATACTTTTTGCACGTATATTTTATCTCGCTGCTCCTTGGTCTCATCTTGGATCACATTAGGATCATAGAAGTCGAATGCTTCGTGCGTGAGTATCGGGGCCTCGATGAATTTACCATCTCCGATGCCATTGATCTTCATCGTGATGGTCAGTGCATCGTCCGTGGAGACAGTCCGCTTATCGATCTGGGCAGTCATCTGATACTGGCCTATGGCTCCAGAGAATGATGATGGAGCATCACTGGGTGTATGGAGCACTCTCACGTTTACAGCTTGGGTGTTCACCTTCATCGGTCTCACACGAGTATTAAAGAAGAAGCCACTGCGTCGTCCATCCTTCAGCGGTAGGCCCAGATTGATGTATGCTGGCTCTATGGTATAGTCACCCGTCTGCTGTGGAAATAGAGCTATCGTTCTGATGGCTTTTCTGGTGTACTGCACTCCATCGATCACCACGCGCTGCGCTTTCTCATTGGCATAGTTGAGCCGCTTAGCATAGAAGCCGTCTAACTCTGGCTCCGCAAGAAAGTCAGCCGAACTGACATCCTGAGTCGTATACAGCACGTACTTAGCTGTGACCTGCTGGCCGATATAGACGGTAGAGTCAGAGAGCTCCAGCTGCACGTATATTTCTTCGACCGCCTGACCATCTGAACCCTTTGGTAGCTCCTTACCTTTAAGCACGTTGATCTGTAGTGGTTTGGTGCGCAGTGTCTTACCACCTGCCCGGATGGATGCTGATCCTATAGTGTAGCTACCCTGCTTCGTACCGATGAGGGAGTAGCTGATGGTCATACTACGACTCATGCGACCATTCACGACCGACATCTGGGTGGACTGATTCGGACCACTCACGACCTGAAACCCCTTGAATGATGGCGCCTGGAAAGATCCCCCTTCGACATTTTTGAGCGAAAACTCGATGTCGACCACGCCTCCTTCAACGATTTCTGAAGCATCAGCACTGGCGGTGAACTGTGCCTGACTCAGCAGCGAATGGACAGAAACCATAAAGAATATGATCGGTAGGAATAGGTAATACTTCATTAGATCTTCCGCCGCTTGGCTTTTTTCTTCACTGGTTTATCTGCTGGATGATCTTCGGACTGATCAAATGGTGACTCCATGTCAAAGGGAGACCTACCTCCAAAAAAATCATTGAAATTAAAATTGAATTCTTGCCTTTGCACAGACGGCCTCTCTATGATACCATCGGGATTAGGGTATACCTGGATGCTCTGCGGAGCTGTCTCCATACTTTCCTCTCCTAAGCTCAGATAGGCAGGAGGTATGGTATAGCTGCCTATTTCGAGCGGCTCTATGTAATAGGAATAAGTGATCTGTCTTCTCACATCTCCATTAATCGAAGACATGCTGCTGGACGTATTCGGGCCTCCGATCAGATTGAAGGCCGAGAGGTCTGGCTCTTCGAATTCGCCCTCCACATTGACCGCTGTGAAACTCAGCTCGATGTAGTTACCCAGTAATAACGAGTCGCTGCTGATCTCTACTGTGAAGCTGCTCTCCTGTGCCATACCACTGATGGACATCAGGATCATGATAACAAAGGTATGGAGGTAGGTGGCTTTCATCATAATAATCGATTTTATGCTGTTACCAGTCTTTCTTTGGCTTATTCTTAGAGCCTGATACTTTTCTAAGTTTTTCTTGCACTTTCTTTTCTTCATTTTCGATCACTTGAAGGAGCTTTTCGGCATCCTCCTTAGTCATCTCTTGCGCTTCTTGCTCTTGTGCTTTATCTTCTTCGTCTCCTATTTGTGATTCATCTGATTGCTGCTGCTCCTGATCAGATTCTTGTTGGTCCTGCTGCTCCTGGCTTTCTTGATCCTGGCTTTGCTCTTGATTTTGATCCTGCTGGTCTTGCTGCTCGTTATTCTCTTGCTCTTGTTCTTGCTGCTGCTCTTGTTGTTTTTGCTCCATCAGTTTGGACAGGTACAGATTTCTTCTTGCGTCCTCGTCGTCGGGATTGAGCATGATGCTCTGCTTATAGGCTTCTGCAGCTTTTTCGAATTCTTGGCTGTTTACCAGTGAGTTACCGAGGTTGTAGTATGCATTGGCTTTTTCGAGATTCGTCCCAGACTTTTGCGATGCAGCCTCGTATTGGCTGACAGCTTCTTCAAGACGCTGCTGCTGATAGAGTGTATTGCCCAGATTGTATTGAGTCTTGAGCGTGCTTTCTTTCTCTACGGCTTTTCTGTATGCCTCTTCCGCAATGGCGTAATCTCCACTAGTGTAGTAGCTGTCACCCTGCCGGAGTGCCTTGTGAGCTTCCTGCGCCATTAGTGAGGAGCACATGAACAGTAGGATGCTGAGTGAAGAAATTACTTTTGTCATAGCGCATGTTTGTCTTACACTTCAAAAATACTGGAAGCTTTGGATAGATTTCCTCTGTTAGATATTAAATATTCTATAAAAAGTAGGATCAGGGCGATGCCTAGAAAGTACTGAAAATAGCTGGCATACTCTGAAAATGATCGCTGCTCTACCTCTTGCTTTTCGATTTGATCGATCTCTTTCTTCATGTCTTGGACGATCTTATTCCCTTCCTGAATGAGAAAATACTCTCCCCCACCAGCCTCTGACAAGTCCTTCAGCAGCTGGATATTGAGCTGACTCTTGACAGGATTGCCCATTTCATCTTTCTTATATGACTCTCGGCCTCGCTCTGTAAAGGGCACGAAGCCACCTTCCTCAGTCCCTACGCCGATGGTGAATACCACCAGTCCACTCTCCTGAGCTTCTCGGGCTTTGGCGATGGCCAGATCATCATGATTCTCTCCATCTGTGATGATGATGAGGGCCCGCTGATAGTCCTTGTCATCTTCAAATGCGCGGGTGGCCAGATCAATCGCATCCGTGATCGCCGTCCCCTGTGTCCCTGCCTGATTCGTATTCGCAGAGGCGATGAGGATTTCTGCGGCCGCATAGTCTTGGCTCAGTGGCATCTGCAGATAGGCGCTACCGGCAAATGATATCAGCCCGATTCGATTGCCTCGGAGGGCTCGGATGATGCTCTGCGCCAGCCGCTTGGATCTCTCCAGCCGATTCGGCGACACATCTTCTGCCATCATGCTCTGCGAGATGTCGAGAGCTATGAATACATCCGAACTTTTCGCTTTGACCTTCTCCTTGCGATTACCCCACTGCGGATTAGCCCATGCTACACATAAAAAGAGCAGAGCGGCCATTAAAAGGCCAAACTTCAGGTGCTTACGCAGCCAAGAGAAATGAGGGCTCAATCTACTAAATAAGGCAGCTTCACTAAGCTTAGCCACTTCTCGATTCACCCACATCTTATAGCCGACATAGAGCAGGATCAAGATGGGGATCATGATCAGCAAGTAGAGGTATTCTATGGATTCGAATCGAAACAAAGGATCGTTTTATTTTTAGGTTATATAAAGTTAAAACTAAGCATATAAATTATGTTCTGGATCAAGCCAACGAATATAAAAAACAGTACCAATTATAAAACCATGGACTCTTCCATACTCGTTTGCACTCAGTGCGAACTGATAAGGAATATCTACTATCTGCTCTTCTCCTGGTATTCCAAATGAACTCTCTGTCGTATCCGCCCAATCAATAGGATGTGAACGCAGTGACTTGCTCCTATCAGAGTAAAATTGTTGAACGTGTAAACGTGATAACTCTACAAGTCTTTCGATTAGTATTGCAAAATAGACAGAGTCCCGAGCGTAGGGTTCAAATTTTTCTTGAACGGTAACGAAATACTTAAATGAAAAGCTGATTAAAGCATTGAAATCTACTTTTATTGAATCTCTCGATTTACTAATATCAGACCTCTGAAGATGTTTAGGTTGTGAAAAATTTTTAGCCATGAACGAATGGCTTGTAATAATCAATCATTGACTTCTCAGTTATCACATTCTCAGATGGTACATCAGAAGCGAGGTCCCTTCTTGCAATAATCCAAGGGTCCTCAGAATGCGTCATTCTTTCCAATTGAAAGGCAGTCAACCCAAAATATTCATCCACAACATCATTTAGCAAATCACACTGTTTAGGCTCTACAATTTCAGAACAAAACCTTTCAATAAAATCTTGATTTAATTCTTCGATTATTATGGGTTTCCAACCAAAAGATCGGAATTCTCTGTAATTCTCAGGCAATACTGGGCCGTGAACCCATGCTTGGAAATCACCATCAATCAATCTGACTCCAAAATAAGCTAAGTGCCATGCTTGAGCATAATAAATAAGTTTCTGAAGCTTAAGATTGGAAATCAGGTTACCCGTCTCATTAGATAAACTGATGAAATAATTAGATAAATTGCTATGTGATGTCTTCTTTAGCATGTTTCAAAATTAACGAAACTTCAAAGTAAAAGTTCCCAATTCATTTTTTTACGAAATGTAATAAATGAACACTCTGATCATAATAAATTTATGGTAATGTCTTTAATACTGTCAGTCTCAATAATAATTCAAGCAATAAGAACCCCATCCCCCAGATCATGAATCGGCCAAACTCTTCGCTGTATCGCTTAAATACCGTCACGTCAATTTCTGTTTTTTCCAGCTGATCTATTTCTGCATAGATAGCTTCCAGACTCTGCTCCGTCGTCGCTCTATAATACCTTCCTCCAGTCATCTGCGCGATCTCTTGGAGGAGCTCCTCGTCTATTTCTACTCTGGCCATACCGAATATATACCGTCCATCACTTCGCCTGCTCACAGGAGAGAGCGCCTGTCCCATACTCCCTACCCCGATGGTATATACCTTGATATCAAATTCTTTCGCAATATCCGCTGCCGTATTAGGCTTGATGTAGCCAGCATTATTCACACCATCAGTGAGTAGTATCACCACCTTACTTTCTGCCTCGCTGTTCTTCAGCCGATTCACAGCGGACGCCAGACCCATACCGATGGCAGTACCATCTTCCAGCAGTCCACAACTGAGATTACTCATGAAGTCCTTCACTACGCGATGGTCAGTGGTGATCGGACACTGAGTGAAACTCTCCCCTGCGAATACCACCAGACCAACACGATCATGCATCCGCTTATCCACGAATTCGCTGGCGACACGCTTAGACACTTCCAGCCGATCGGGCTTAAAGTCCTGCGCCAGCATACTACTGGATAGATCCATGACCAGCATGATGTCGATGCCTTCTGCTTTGATCTCTTCTTCCTTCAGTGCTTGCTGTGGTCTGGCCAGAGCGATGATGAACGCTGCACAGGCCAAGGCACGTAGCACTGGCATATAAGGTACCAGCCTACTGCGCCAAGACACCAGACTCTCTATAGCGTCCAGACTGGGCAGTGTAAAGTACGCCTCCGTCTGACGTTTTTTCCAGTACTTCCAGGCTGCCACCAAGGGAATGGCCAAGAGCAGCAGGAGCAGCTCAGGATTGACAAACTCTATGTTTCCGAATGCACCCATCTATGACTCTTCCTCGTTTATATCCATCACTTTCTTTGTCTTGCGCACGAAGTCAAAAGCCTTGTTTAAAAATCTCTCATGGATGCTTGCTTCGGGTGTAGCTTTGGCAAACTTGACTAAGTCAGCCACTTGCAGTATCTCTTTCAATGACATCTCATCCTCTGGATCAAAGTCCAATTCTCTGAGCGAACTTGTGATTTCATCCGTCGTGGATTCCAAGGCTTGGATGCCATAGCGATTTTCTAAATATTCTCTGATGGTGTAGGTCAGCTGTGATTGGTATTCCTTGATCTCGCCTTGCTGCCAGATCTGATTCTCACTTAGGCCTTGGAGCCTTTCCAAGGCTATCTCATGAGCCGGTCTTTTGATTTCGATCTCTTTGACTATACCTACTTCATCTTGCTTACGGTTCAGTCGATTGATCAGTAGCCAGAGCAGTCCCAATGCCAGTAAGACACCAAGAATGGCAAATAGGAAATAAAAATCTGTGATGTTCCGCTCTTCTTTGATGATCGTTTTAATCGGTGCGATATCGATGGAGTCAGATTCTAACTCAGCCATATCGAAGGGTGGCTTCACGAATACCTGTGACTGCCCCGAGAAGGGATACTGATAGATGGAATCCTGAAACCTAAAGTCCATGGCCGAATGCCGCAGAATCTGCGGCCCAGGATCCCAGAAGCTCAGCTGAAAGGTATTCTCCAAGATCACTTCTCCACCCACGACTGTGGTATCGAATGCGAGCTCATCACCCTCCCACTGTCCGTCTCCGTTTTGATCTTTCCAGCGGCCGAAGCTGGTGATGGTGTAGTCTGAGATGACTAGCTCTGGCTCATCCAAGCTATCGGCCACTGCCTTGCGCTGCGTCTGCACCGCTGATATAATGGAGTCTAAGGCCGTACTGTATACTCTCAGCAGATTGATCGCTGGACTCTTTTTGATGGTGAGTGTGTAAGAGAGCGGATCTCCGATCAGCACACTATCGCGGTCAAAGCCTCCACTGATGGTGACCTGAGCGCTGAGCATCATCACTGAGTACAGACATAAGAATATCGATATGGTCGCTGTCCTCATCATCTCTTACCCCTTCGCTTGAAGAATTTCAATAAAGATTTTACGTAATCATCATCCGTTCTGATACTGAGTGTATCTGATCCCGTCTTGACAAATGCTTCTTTGAAGTATTGTTCGTGATCCAAGAACCACTGATGGTATTTATCACGCAGCTTCTTGGACGAAGTATCGATGATGCGCTCCGCCCCTGTCTCAGCATCCTTAACTCTCATGAGCCCCACCTTAGGCAGCATCATCTCCTTCTCATCGTAGATGTGCAGCCCGATGACATCGTGCTTCTTAGCAGCGATGGTCAGCGCAGACTCATAGCCCTCCGTCAGAAAGTCTGACAGGACAAAGGAGGTGCAGCGTTTTTTCACCACATTATTGAAGTAGATTAAGGCATCTTCCAGATTGGTCTTTTTACCCACTGGCTTATGGTAGATCAGCTCTCTGATGATTCTCAAGATGTGTGATTTCCCTTTCTTGGGTGGTAGGTATTTCTCTACATGATCTGAGAAGAGGATGGCGCCTACCTTATCATTATTGGTGATCGCGGAGAATGCCAGGGTGGCTACGATCTCCGTATTTATTTCGCTTTTAAATTTATTCACTGTCCCAAAAAATGATGAAGGGCTGATGTCAATGAGAAACATCACTGTCAGCTCTCTCTCTTCTTCGAATACTTTAATGTGTGACTCCCCCGATCTCGCGGTGACATTCCAGTCAATATTACGCACATCATCCCCATACTGATACTCTCTCACCTCACTGAATGACATGCCTCTACCCTTGAATGCACTCTGATACTCGCCAGAGAAAATATGTTTGCTCAGACCTTTGGTCTTGATCTCTATTTTCCTGACTTGTTTTAGTATCTCACTAGTATCCATGCGTAGGCTTCAACATTAAAAATTAAGCATTCAACATTCAACATTATCGTCAAGGTACCTCTATCTGATTCAGCACCTCATTGATGATGTCTTCCTGCGTGATATTCTCTGCCTCTGCTTCGTAGCTGATACCGATGCGGTGTCTCAGTACATCCTGGCAGATACTCCTGACATCCTCAGGTATGACATAGCCCCTGCGATTGAGAAAGGCATAAGCCTTAGAGGCCATTGCCAGATTGATGCTCGCCCTGGGTGACCCACCGTAGGTGATGAGTGGTGCTAGCTTTTCCAGATTATTATCTTTCGGATTTCTGGTAGCGAAGACGATATCCAGAATGTACTGCTCTATTTTCTCATCCATGTAGACCTTACGGACCAGCTCACGCGCATTCATGATGGTGTCTGTGGTGACTACGGGATTTATTTTTTGACCGGTCTCACCAGATATGCTTTTTCTGATGATCTGTCGCTCGTCATCCATCGTCGGATAGTCGATCTTTACCTTCAGCATGAAGCGATCCGTCTGCGCTTCTGGCAGTGGGTAGGTACCCTCCTGCTCGATCGGATTCTGAGTCGCCAGCACTAAGAAGGGTGCCTGCAGCTTAAATGTCTCCTTGCCGATCGTGACTTGCTTCTCCTGCATACTCTCTAAGAGGGCACTCTGGACTTTGGCTGGTGCTCTATTGATCTCATCCGCTAATACGAAGTTAGCGAAGATCGGACCCTTCCTGACGGTAAATTCGTTTTGGCTCAGGTTAAAGATCATGGTCCCAATGATGTCAGCTGGCAGCAAATCTGGAGTGAACTGGATCCTGCTGAATGAGCCACCGACAGAAGAAGATAAGGTCTTTATCGCGAGTGTCTTCGCCAGACCTGGCAGCCCTTCTAAAAGCACATGACCATTGGCTAAGAGGCCCAAGAGTAGACGCTGCAGCATGTATTTTTGACCTACGATGACCTTAGATGTCTCTAAGTCTAACTCTTCTAAAAAAGCACTGTCCTGATATATCTGTTTATTCAGCGCTTCTATGTCAACTGATGTTTGCATGACTATGGGGTTTTATAAAAAAGTAAACTCTCTAAGTGAGTGTGCAAAAATGCAAAAAAAAGGCTGCTCTTTCACGGAGTAAGCGTCTTAATATTTTGCTAAAATAACTGATTAAATGGGCATCTTATTCTATCTCTATTGCTCATATCCTACTCGCCCATGGCAGTCTGGTTTTTCACCAGCACTGACCTTTGTACCCCACTGCATACACGATCATCGAGGCAAGCTATCAGCTCCAATGAATGTATCGAATAAGGGTTCGAGTGGTACATACTCCAGCTCCGTACTATCGATGGGCGGTACTTCAGGCCTGAAGGGACGATCTAAAGAGTCCACCTCGATACCTGCCTCGATACCGATGGATCTTATAAGAGAATCCACGTAAATCTCAGCCTCCAGGTATATGTTCTCTAGGCATCGCTCTTTCTTGGTTTTGAGAAATTGCGCTTCTCTCTTTTCTATCCTTTCCATCATCAGTGCCTCTCTGATCGAAGAAGATTCTTGACGATCTCCACCCTTGAAGAGCGAGTAGAAGAGTGTAGCCACTGCAATGAAGAATATGGTGATGATGACTGAAGTCTTCATAATTAGCGCTCTAATATGTTCTGAATATCCTGCCGCTGGCGCAGCAGCATGGAGTCTACCAGATGCTGGTACAGCTGCTCTCGTTCATGAGCGCAGATCGAATCTGATAATGCTGTGAGGCTATCTCGATGCAGTGAGTACAGCGAATCGATAAGGTCTAAGTCACGCTTGACCAGTTCTACTTCAGGCTGCTCCAGACAGCTCATGCAGCAGATGACCATCCACAGACCAAGGGTTCGAGTCAGTGCCTTCGTACTCATCAGGTAGATTCTCGCTTATCACGCAATGAAAAATTCTGCCCTAAGTACACTCTTCTGACTGTCTCATCCGCAGCTAATTCTTCAGCAGTCCCCTGCTTCAGTATATTTCCTTCAAACATCAGATAGGCCCGATCAGTGATCGAAAGAGTCTCTTGTACATTGTGATCTGTGATGAGGATGCCGATGTTCTTCTGCTGGAGCTTCACGACCACTGACTGGATGTCTTCTACCGCGATCGGGTCTATGCCTGCGAACGGCTCATCCAGCAATATAAATTTAGGATCTGTGGCTAAAGCGCGAGCGATCTCCGTCCTCCTCCGCTCGCCACCCGATAATGAGTCACCAGCATTTTTCCTCACTTTATCCAGACCAAATTCGTCAATGAGCGTCTCCAATCTGTCTTTCTGCTCTTCCTTGCTCAGTTTGGTCATTTCTAGTACAGCCAGGATGTTGTCCTCGACACTGAGCTTTCTGAATACCGAGGCTTCTTGAGGCAGATAGCCGACACCCTTCTGTGCTCGCTTAAACATGGGGAGGTGTGTGATCTCCTCCTCATCCAAGTACACAGAGCCCTTATTCGGCTTGATGAATCCCACAGTCATATAAAAGGTAGTGGTCTTTCCGGCGCCATTAGGCCCGAGCAGACCGACTATCTCTCCCTGGCTGACCTCTATGGACACAGACTTGACAACTTCTCGTTTACCATATATCTTTACCAAGCCTTGAGTCCACAGTTTCATTCCGTTCGCGTTTTATTTTTCAAATCCATAAAATGTTGCTTCTATCTCCCAGCTCGGCTTGACCGCCTCAGTCTTGACTCTGATGATCTCTTCTGAGAAGGTCTTAGACAAATATACACCAGGATCCCATCTTCCATTCTTATTCTCATCTCTAATGAATTCGAAATTATATTCTCCAGGAAGTAGCTGCTCAAAACTGAGACTCCCTTCCTGACTATTTTGAATGATTCTCTTCTCTATCTGTCTCTCACCCTGCTGCAGATAGACCACATAGTCCTGCATGATATCGAGCGAGTCATAATTCAAGGTGATGGATCCATAGTTAGCCATATTACTCGTCTGAAAGCTGAGCGAGAGACTATCACTCGCTAATCCATGGAGGCTAATCAGAGCAGCACTATCCAGTGTGAGCGTGTAGGCAGAGTCAGGCAGATACGGGTAGCTGACCAGCACTCGGCTCGGCCTAATCGAATCAATGCTGACCATATATCCTGTAAGCTCCATCGAGTCCTGCTCCAATCTGAATGCCGACTCATCTATCTCTACCAATGGGAAATTATACTGCACTGACAAGGCTGTATTAGGTCGCAATAAATCCTTAGGTTCCAAATTAGTATTCAATACTTTTAGGCTGTTTTCTTGACGGAATTTTGAGCTGGATAGCTTCCTGATATTTATTGTGTCGACGATAAAGCTGCTGTCCTGAATGTATACCTTAAAGCTCGTATCCCGCTCTAGCTGATACCAGTAGACCAGACTATCCCCACTCACTTCAGCATAAAAGTCACCTCGATCAAGGCTGTTAGTCACCACCACATTCTGAGGAGACTGAGTAAAAAGAAAATCGATCTTACCGTAGGTCTTCGCATCATATTCCTTCAGCGCATAGGCCTGCTCTGGTAAAAACACTTCCAACTCATAAGATAAGCTGGTGGAGTCATCACTTACGACGATGAGTGAGTCTAGAAAGCCGATCAGTTCATTATCCAAGTCATTCAGGTAGTTGACGTTTTCATCCTTGAGGGCGAAGACCTTGAAGGTATCAGCTCTCACATTATTAATGATAAAGCTCCCATCCTTCTCCGTACTGGCGAAGTAAAAAGGCCGCTGCTCGTATACGATCGAATCAGGAAATGTATCGTAGAGCATCACCAAGACATCCTCCACAGGCTCCTTATCAAAAGCACTCACTACCCGACCACTCACCGTCAGAGAATCAATGTATGCTCCCGTCGAAAAGATGAAACTGTAGTTTTTTAGCTTGTTACTCTCTGTAAAGTCTCTGATGGATTCGCCAAAGTTAATCAGGTAGGTGGCGTCTGGCTTGAGCGTCTCTTCGTCAGGAATCTCTATTCTGATCTCCTTGCCTCTGGCGTATATTCTTGGATTGCGCGACATTGGTGGGGAGATGATCACACTCTGCACTGGCTTATCAATGGTCACAAACTCATCAAAAGCCAGGCGGATATTCTTTTCATCAAAGTGGACCTGATAGTTATCGGTGGATCTGGACTCATCTATGACGGGTGGCGCCTCATCTCGGGGCCCTCCTTGGGGCCTGGACTCCTGAGCGCATGACCACCACAGCAGTGAGCTTAGAAACAAGAGCAATAATAGTGGTCGATTAGCTGCCAAAGAAATCCTGATTCATGATTAATTATTTCTCGGATGATATAGTAATATCGTATCCCGCAGGTATTTCGTATCTAAGTGAGTGTATATTTCTGTCGTGGTGATCGATTCATGCCCCAGCATATCCTGCACCGCCTTCAGGTCTGCCCCTCCTTCTACCAGATGGGTGGCGAATGAATGTCGGAAGGTGTGAGGACTCACATTCTTCTTGATGCCTGCATCTCTGATGACCTGCTTCACGATGTGAAATATCATGACTCTAGTCAGCTTTCTTCCCCTGCGATTCAGGAAGAGGATATCTTCACTGCCCTTTTGGATTTTAGTCATATGTCGTCTGACAGCCTCGAGATAATAGTCGATGTGCTTGATGGCCTCACTCCCGATGGGGCAGATTCTCTCCTTATCATTTTTACCGATCACTCGGATGATGCCGTCTTTGGGATAATAGTGTGAGAGCTTAAGACTGATCAGCTCCGTCACTCTGAGTCCACAGGAATAGAGTGTCTCCAGTATGGCTCGATTACGCTGGCCTTGCTCCTGAGAAAAATCAATGGCTGATAGCACGCGCTCCATTTCTTCTACGGTCAGAAACTCAGGAATTTTACGGCTTAATTTTGGACCTTCTATCAGTTCGGTCGGGTCATCAAGTATGAGATTTTCGATCAGCAGGTATTTAAAAAATGCTTTTATACCCGAGATCATTCTCGCTTGGCTTCGATCAGATATCCCCAGCTGGGAGCTCTGCTGTACGAAGTCCTCCAGGTGCCTGGTCGTGATCTGCGATGGGCTAGTGACCGAGAGAGAGAGCACGGCAAATTCGCTCAGCTTATGGACATCTCGCTGGTATGCTTCTATCGAGTGTGATGATAATGATCTTTCTAAGAGGAGATAAGATTCGAATCCGTGAATTGTTGATTTCCAGTCCATTTACATAGTATAAACATCTATATACCAAAAATCGCTCCATTCGCGCATCATCTCTTCGTTAGAAAGAGTGAAGATGACTATATTCATATTTCGTACTAATACCACTGTATATGAAGTCCATGTTCATCATTATTTCTGTCCTCTCTCTCGCGCTTATCGGCTGCTTATCTTACTTTATTTCGACTTCGTTTTTATGGGCTCTTCTGCCGATTATCCCGATCATTATCATAGGCATCATCGACATGCTACAGAAGAAGCAGAGCATCAGGCGAAATTTTCCAGTCGTGGGTCACGGACGCTACGCAGCAGAGTGGCTCAGGCCTAAGATGTTTCAGTATTTCATCGAGTCAGATACGGATGGCACACCGATATCCAGAATATTCAGGAATATCGTATACCAGCGGTCTAAAAATGTCAGAGATACCACACCCTTTGGCACCCAGCTAGACGTCTATGCAGAAGGCTACGAATGGATGAATCACAGCATTGCTGCGAAAGACCATCACGATATCAATCCTGATCCCAGAGTGATGGTGGGTGGACCTCACTGTCTACAGCCATACTCCTGCAGTCTCTTCAATGTGGCAGCGATGAGCTTTGGGTCCCTCAGTAAGAATGCCATCATGGCGCTTAATGGAGGTGCCGCGATCGGTGGCTTTGCACATAATACGGGTGAGGGAGGCGTATCTCCCTACCATACAAAATACGGCGGTGACCTCATCTATCAGATAGGGACTGGCTACTTCGGCTGCAGGGCAGATGATGGAAACTTTGATCCACATTCATTTCAAGAATTGACTAAAGACCCCAGGATCAAGATGATAGAACTCAAGCTATCCCAAGGTGCTAAGCCCGGCCACGGCGGCATACTTCCTGCAGGTAAGGTGACAAAAGAAATAGCAGAAATCAGAGGCATAAAGATGGGTAAGGATGTCCTCTCCCCACCCTATCACAAGGCTTTCTCCAACCCCTTAGAGCTGCTCCAGCTGATCAAAAGCATGCGGGACTTATCAGAGGGCAAGCCTGTGGGCTTTAAGCTCTGTGTAGGCCATAAGAGCGAGTTTCTCGCCATATGCAAAGCCATGGTCCACACGGGGATCACACCCGACTTCATCACGGTAGATGGAGGAGAAGGTGGCACAGGTGCTGCGCCCTTAGAATTCTCTAATTCTGTCGGGACGCCCTACAAAGAAGGCCTCTCATTCGTATATGATGCCCTGATCGGCTTTGACCTGAAAAAAGACATTAAGATCATTGCTTCTGGTAAGATCATCACTGGCTTCCACATTCTCAGAGCCATCGCAATCGGAGCTGACATCTGCTACAGCGCCAGGGCCATGATGATGGCCGTCGGCTGCATCCAGGCTCTGGAGTGCAATAAGAATACCTGTCCTGTCGGTGTGGCTACACAAGACGCCTCTTTAGTGAAGGGCCTGAATGTCGATGATAAAAAAGTGCGTGTCGCTAATTACCACAAAGAGACAATGGAAAGCTTCATAGAATTATTAGCGGCAGCCGGGCTGGATGATCCTGATAGGATCAATCGATCACACGTGCATAAGCGAATCATCATGAATACAAATCAAAGGTATGATGAGATATTCCCCTACATCCCAAAGGGTTCGCTGCTTGATCCAGACCTGATACCAGAGATCTGGAGGGGCGATATGTCGCTCGCAGACATGAATAGTTTTGTTCCCGCCTTCGAGCAGGTGTATACAGAATAGTCTGTGTCAGATGCTTCTATTCTAACCTTAATTGGACTTCTAAAGCACTGATCAAAATAAATTCTTAGGTGCGTCTTTTTTCAAAGACCTTTATGTCTTAAAACCATCAATCAGTCAAACAGCATGAAGGTCACAGCTCAGCTCTATGTAAATGCGCTACTACTATAATAGAATTATAAGTTAAAGCTGAATTATTTAATTTTCGCACTTGAGATATTCCCTTATTTTGTCGATATTTACAAACCTATCTATAGCATTGTTGCGCAATTAATTGTAACTTAAACTTAGTAACCACTAAGAATTCCTTTCAACCTTGCCAATTCAAAATTTTTTGGTTGAATTCATAATAACACACACAAAAATATGGTAGCTGCTACAGCGAATCTGCAGGATGAACTACAGAAATATTTTGGTTTTGATTCTTTTAAAGAGAATCAAGAAGACATCATGCATAGCATACTTCAAGGTAAAGACACATTCGTCTTGATGCCGACAGGTGGAGGTAAATCTCTCTGCTATCAGCTACCTGCCCTCATGGAGGAAGGTACCGCAATCATCATCTCTCCTCTGATCGCTCTGATGAAAAATCAAGTGGATTCGATCAGAGGCTTCGGAGAAGATGACAGTGTAGCACACTTCCTCAACTCTTCACTCTCTAAGACTCAGATGCGAGAGGTCAAAGCCGATATCGTAGCGTGTAAAACCAAACTGCTTTACATCGCTCCTGAGACCCTGACCAAAGATGAAAATCAAGAATTTTTCAGGTCGGTAAAAATATCATTCATCGCTGTCGATGAGGCACACTGTATCTCAGAATGGGGTCATGACTTCAGACCAGAATACAGAAAAATCAGACAGATGATCAAGGCAATTGATGACACGATACCCATCATGGCGCTTACGGCCACAGCGACACCGAAAGTCCAGTCTGACATTGTGAAGAATCTGAACATGATCGATGTGAATACCTTCGTATCCTCATTCAATCGAGACAACCTCTTCTACGAAGTCAGACCAAAGCCCAATAAAGAAATTGCTGTCAAAGGCATCGTACAATACATCAAGACCGTGCCAGGAGAATCTGGTATCATCTATGTACAGGCCAGGAAAACGACGGAAGAAATAGCCAACCTGCTAAAAATAAATGGCATCAATGCCGCTCCCTATCACGCAGGTCTGGAAGCAAAAACGAGATCAAAAGCGCAGGATGACTTTCTCATGGAGAAAATAGATATCATCGTGGCTACCATAGCTTTTGGGATGGGCATAGACAAGCCTGATGTGAGATTCGTCATACACTATGACATACCTAAGAGTATCGAGAACTATTACCAAGAGACAGGCAGAGGTGGTAGAGACGGACTTAAAGGTAAGTGCATCGCTTTCTACTCCTATAAAGACATTCTAAGATTAGAGAAATTTCTTCGTGATAAGCCAGTATCAGAGCGCGAACTCGGTACTCAGCTCATGGAGGAAATGATCGCTTACGCAGAGACCAGCTCCTGTCGCCGCACCTTCTTACTGCACTACTTCGGCGAGACCTATGATGCGAATGACTGTAACTGCATGTGTGACAATTGTAAAAATCCGAAAGAGCGGATCGAGGCACAGTCAGAGATGCACGCCGCGCTTAAGGCTGTGGACTTACTGAAAGAAAATTTTGGCATCAAGGTCATCGTAGACTTCTTAGTCGGCAAGAAAGGTAAAGAGGTCTTAGACTTCAAGTTTGACAGATTAGAAGGCTATGGAAAAGGAAAAGAAAAAGGTGAACTCTACTGGCACTCTATCCTACGCCAAGCCATACTACAAGGCTACTTATTCAAAGAGATAGAGCAATATGGTATCCTGAAATTCACTGAGCAAGGCAGAGCCTTTCTCAAAAAACCAACCAGCGTCCACATCACGCTGAATCATGACTACTCCGAAGCAGCTAATGAGGAGATCGTCTCATCGATGCAGTCCAGTGGTGGTGCTCTGGACAATACCCTATTCAATCTACTGAAAGACCAAAGGATCACCGAGGCAGAAGCCAAAGATGTGAAGCCCTGGATCATCTTCTCTGAGCCCTCACTGATGGACATGGCTACCTACTACCCCATCTCTATCGATGACATGGTGCAGATATCTGGTGTCAGCGCTGGCAAAGCCGAGAGATACGGCAAGCCCTTTATCAGCCTAATCAAGCAATACGTAGAAGACAATAACATCGAGAGGCCTGCAGACTTTGTCATCAAGCAAGTGGCAAATAAGTCAAAATCAAAAATTACCATTATACAAGGCATCGATAGGAAAATGCCTCTGGAGGACATAGCCAAGACGGCTAAGATGACTTTGTCAGAGCTCCTGGATGATATGAATAACATCGCTAACTCTGGTACTAAGCTAGACATCAACTATTACTTAGAAGAAAATGTAGATGAGGGTGTCGTCGAAGATATCGTAGACTATTTTACCGATGCTGATTCTGACTCAGTAGATGATGCCCTAGCGGAACTCCAAGAGGATGATATCACCTTGGAAGAGATCCAGCTGGTCAAAATCAAATTCTTAACTGAGAATGTGAATTAGAACTGCTGAGCTAATCAAAGGTGGAGACAGCCACATACTTGTGTTGTATTCTTCTATAAAGCTTAGACTATACCAGTGAAAGCTGGATTAATGATCTGTGTGTGTGTGTGTGTGTGTTGATAAACGAATTCTTTCAATCATCTTTCTGCCTCATTCATCAACTGAAAACCTTAGGTCGACTAAGCGCAGCCTAGAGTTCTTACCCAGCTTGTAGCGCTTCTTTCCGAATCCATATTTGATGATCGCAGCGAGCCCAAAGGCAGCACCACCGATCGCCACCGTGTCTGGGCCGATCTTAAATGTCGTAGGCCCCGCTGGCAGATTAGCGAGATCGGCTATACCTGCGAAGACAAACCAGGCTATACCAAAGCGATTAAGCATGTAGCTGGAGGTATGCGCCCAGCCACGAAGTATTTTTAGCTCTTTGAAGTCATCTAAGCTGAATATCACACCAGGGAGCACCACGGCATTATCCTCCAGTAAGATTTGCTCCAAGACTCCTGTCTGCCAGTCTTTGGGAAATGCTTTCGTCTTAAATCTGATGAGATCACCGGGCACAAACTTGATGGTCTTCGCTGAATTAAAGATTTCGACTTGGAGGTAAACTTGTGCTTGAGTGGGAGTCGCTAAGCTCAATAGGCCTAGCAGAATGATAAATAAAGAAAGCTGTCTTATAGGATTAATCATACTCTGGATCGTACTGCTATAGAACGATCCAGAATATCATTATGTTACTCTTGTATGAGCTCAAATGGTAACTCGACGGCAACTTCTGGGTGAAGCTGAATCGTCGTAGCATAGCTACCTATCTCTTTTACATTATCAGGCATGCCGATCTTTCTCCTTTCGATATCAATATCGAATTGTTCTTTGATCGCATTCATGACTTGTACGTTAGTCACACTACCAAATATTTTACCAGATGTACCAGCTTTCACACCTATCTTCAGTGTCTTACCTTCTAATTGCTTAGCGATTTCTTGGTAGTCTCCGAGTCTTGCCGCTTCTTTAGCAGCTTCTTCGTCTTTGATTTTGTCGAGCTTCTTCATATTGACCGCATTGGCGATCACGGCGAGCTTCTTCGGTATCAGGTAGTTGCGTCCAAAGCCATTTTTTACAGTGACGACTTCGTGCTTATACCCTAACTTATCCATGTCTTTTAGTAAGATAATATCCATTGCGCTATTATTTTAAAAGGTCAGTCACATAAGGCATCAGAGACAAGTGTCTTGCTCTTTTGACAGCCACAGCTACTTTCTTTTGGTACTTTAATGAGTTGCCAGTGATACGACGAGGTAAGATCTTACCTTGACTATTGACGAACTGAGTTAAGAAGTCAGGATCTTTGTAATCAATATGTCTAATATTGTACTTCTTGAATCGACAATACTTCTTTTCTCTACCGCCGATATTGGGATTGCTTAAAAATTTTATTTCATCTCTTGTAGCTGCCATAACTTAAGTTTGGTAGTTAAAAAATATTATCAATTATTCTTCTTCTGATTTTGCTGTAGCTGCTGCTGCGACTGGAGTAGCTGCGACTGGGGCTGCTGCCACCGCTGGTGCAGGCTTAGCTGCTGGAGCAGGTGTAGCTGGCTTATCCACTGCTGGCTTAGCAGGTGCTGGCTTTGAGGCTGATTTATTTCTGTCATTTCGACCGCCTCTTCTGTTATCATCCTTCTTCTCTTCCTTCTTCTTCACCGTACCTATCTTACCAGCTCGCTTATCTTCGTTGTACTTCACTCCATACTTATCGAGCTTCACGGTCAAAAATCTCATGATTCTCTCATCCCTTCTGAGTGCCAATTCCATCTTAGGTATAATGCCACCTTTATCGCCGTTAAACTCGACACAGTAATAGACACCTGATGATCTTCTGTTGATCGGGTAGGCTAATTGTTTGAGTCCCATGCGATTGACATGCACGATGGTGCAATCTTCGTTGGAAATAAGGTCTTGGTAAGATTTAGATGTGGCTTCTATTTCATCATTAGATAACACTGGATCTACGATGAAAGTTACTTCATACTGATTCATATACATTTTTTTTGGTTGACCCTATTGGATCAGACGAAATCGACTTGATTTCATCAAAAAATTACAAAAATTTCAAATCGGGCTGCAAATATATACTTTTTTCTGATTAATAACAGCTCGCCCCGTAAAGGCACGAAAATCAGGAGCATCAACTCATGAGGACATCAGCTCTTTATCTATGGCTTTCTGGCTCAGCCTGCAGCGTATACTCTCTGCCATGCTCCTATTATTGATCTTACTGTCCAGCCAGGAGATGATATCGAGATAGAGGAAAGGTCGCCGCTCATATTGATCATTTTCCAGTTTTTCCAGCTTCTCTTTGAGAAAAATGAATTCCTTCTTGAGCTCCGACTCCAGTATGCGCGTGGTCTTTCTGAGGAAGGCGAAGATCTCCTTCAATACCATTTGATCTTGCTTCGCTTTCAGCAGATATCGATAAGTAGACTTGATCTGGTAGCTGACCAGCAGATCATTGCCCAGATCGAAGTGTGCGATCAGATTGAGTATTCTGGCGTAGCACTGGATGTCCTCTCGAAAGTTAGGCACGACTTGATTCGTCACTTTATTGAGACAGTCTATGGCATTATCCAGGTCTCCTGATGCGAAGTAGACGCAGCCCATCTTATAGTAGAAGTTCATCATTCGATTTAGATCCCACTGATACTCTTGAGAGTTAAGTAGCGCTGCAAGCTCTGGCATCTGAAGGACTCCTTTCTCATAGTCTCCTGACAGAAAGGTCTTATTGATGCCTTGAATGTGCTTGAATAGGATGTGAAGAAATTTCTCATTCTTAGTCAGCACGTAGGTCCCCTCCTGATTAAAGTGAAGCAGCTTCTGGTATACGGGCAAAAACTTATCTAATCTAGCCGCCGTGAAATAAGCCGTCAGCAGATTGTGCATCGCTTTCAGATATAGAGGCATCTTAGCACCGATCATCGCAGGATATTCATCAAAGAGATCCACCCATTTCTGGGCATAACGGTAAAAATTAATGAAGTCCTGAGACATGTAGTGATACCACACGAATGATTGAAACAAGAACATCTTCTCATGAAAATCCATCTGATCCAAATGGTATTCAGGCAGATGCCTTTCGAAATAGTCAGTGATGAAATGACGATCCTTCTGATCCCTGACATAACCAAACTGCAGATACAGCCCGTACATAGAGAGTGACAGATCTGATAATTTATGGCGCAGTCGTATGCGCTTGATGACTGACTGTGTCTCTTTAGTCAGCTGCTCCGCCTTGGGATACATGCTACCCGTGATGTGCTGTGACTCTATATGCTTTTCGAATTCTATGACCGTAAGTGCCTCGCTGTATAGCTGATTCTCCAGTGCTATTTTCTTTGTCTTATCCAGAATCTGCAGGCTCGCACGGTACATCCCCTTGGAGTAGAGGATCTTGGCGTAATCCAGATTCTCTCGCAGCTGCATATCCAGATGGTGCTGTCGATTTTGCTGTCGCAGGCTGATCAGTAGCTGCTTATAAAGGTGCGCCTTTAGATTAGACAGCTGCCGCCTTTTGATATTGGGTATCTTCTTTAAGATGTGTGCTTCATTATAACTTCCGTACTTATCCAGGTACTCGAAGAGCAGGATAAATAATTTCTCTTCTTTCGTATTCGTCCGATTTACGAAGAGTCTGAAATGACGCTTTTCGCCCTTCGTCAGAGACTTGATCAAATCAAGCAAATGGTCAGTGGTCTGCTTAGGCATAATGGCAAGATAAATTCATTGCAAAAATCAGCTTATTTATCGGAATACTTCATAATTCAATGCAATGATAATCAACATTTTAGATCAACCAAATTGAATTTACTCATCGGAATGATAATGATTATTCATCCGAAACAACAGGAATAGAGAAATACATTTATAAAGGATAAACAAAAACACAAATTGTGCCAAGCAAAAAAATAGAAATTTTCGATACGACACTAAGAGATGGAGAGCAGGTACCCGGCTGTAAACTCAATCACACTCAAAAGATGATTGTCGCCAGACAGCTCGAAGAATTGGGTGTGGATGTGCTCGAAGCTGGATTCCCAGTCAGCAGCCCAGGAGACTTTAAGGCGGTCGAAATGATCTCTAAGGAAATCAGAAAGCCGATCATCTGCGGACTGTCCAGAGCGATAGAGGGAGATATCAAAGTCGCAGCAGAAGCACTGAAGTATGCAGCCAGACCAAGAATCCATACAGGCATAGGCACATCACCCATACACATTCAGCATAAGCTGCGCTCCACTCAAGATAAAATCATTGAGCGATCGATAGATGCCGTCAGCTATGCCAAGTCATTCGTAGAGGATGTAGAATTCTACGCAGAGGATGCTGGCAGAACAGATAATGAATACTTAGCTAAAGTCATCGAAGCTGTCATCGCTGCAGGAGCTACGGTAGTGAACATACCAGATACGACTGGCTACTGTCTACCACATGAGTATGGCGAAAAAATAGCCTACCTCGTAGAAAATGTCAAAGGCATCCACAAAGCCACAATCTCCACCCACTGTCATAATGACCTCGGACTCGCTACGGCTAACTCCATAGCAGGCGTCATGAACGGTGTCACTCAGATAGAGTGCACGATGAATGGCATCGGTGAAAGAGCAGGTAACACCTCACTGGAAGAAGTCGTCATGGTCCTAAGACAAAAATTCAAAGGCGTCTACCATACGGATATCAACACCAAAGGACTCACCGAAACGAGCAGACTGGTGTCGGACAGCATGAGCGTACAGGTACAGGCTAATAAGGCGATCGTCGGAGAGAATGCCTTCGCACACTCATCAGGCATACACCAAGACGGTGTCATCAAGTTCAGAGAGAGCTACGAGATTATCGACCCCATCGATGTAGGACTGACGCACTCAGAGATCATTCTGACTGCCAGAAGCGGCCGTGCAGCAGTAGCCTACAAAGCGAAGCAAATAGGCTATGACCTATCCAAAGATGAATTAGACATCATTTATCATAACTTTATCTCATTAGCTGATTCTAAAAAATATGTATCAGTCGATGACCTCGAAGTATTATTAAAAAAGACGCTACCAGCCGTCGTCTAATTGAGCTATCTGCTGGAGTAACATTCTGGCACAAAGATTTGCAATGACTCTGACGAAGAAAGAATTACATATTGCAGTATTGCCAGGTGACGGCATTGGACCAGAAGTCATGGATCAGGCTGTCAAGGTACTGCAAGGTATTTCTGATTCCTTCGGGCACACATTTCACTTTGAGACCTGCCTCATCGGCGTGGATGCAATAGAGAAGACGGGCCATCCACTACCCGCAGCCACCATAGAACGATGCAAAGCTGCGGATGCCGTACTCATGGGATCCATAGGCGATCCACAATACAAAAAATACGCTGACAAATTCAGACCAGAAGATGGGATGTTAGGTCTGAGAAAAGAATTGAAGCTGTTCGCCAATCTCCGCCCCATCAAAGCCTACGAGCGGCTACACCATTTATCACCATTAAAGAATAAAAGAATAAAAGGTGTGGATCTGATGATCATCAGAGAGCTGACTGGAGGCATATACTTTGGGGATCATGGCCGTAAGGAGAATGACAGCTTCGCCTATGATATATGCAGCTACTACCAGGAAGAGATAGAGAGGGTGGCACATCTGGCATTTAAGGAGGCTCGTAAGCGGCGCAATAAGGTCAGCCTCGTAGACAAGGCTAACATCCTGGAGTCCTCCAGACTGTGGAGAGAGACAGTGACAAATATCCACAAAGCATCCTATCAGGATGTAGAATTAGACTATCTCTACGTAGATAATGCGGCCATGCAGCTGATCACGAATCCAATACGCTTCGATGTCCTGCTTACCTCCAATATATTCGGAGATATCCTGTCAGATGAAGGTAGTGTCATCGCTGGCTCACTGGGCTTACTGCCCTCAGCGTCAATCGGAGAGACTTACTGTCTATTCGAACCTGTGCATGGATCGTATCCAGAATCAGCTGGAAAAGACATCGCTAATCCAATGGGTGCAATCTTGTCTACCGCCATGCTGCTAGAATATTTTGACATGCACGCAGAGGCTAAGTCAGTCTACGATGCCGTGGACTACTGCATGGTGAAGAGCATTCTGACGAATGATCTGGAGCCAGACGTAGACTATACGTGCTCTCAGCTCGGTGATGTCATACAAGCCTTAGTAGCAGAAGAAGAAGGGATTAATTTAAAAGGTCTAAAAGAAAGTAATTCGAGTATCATCTAAAATATCTTGTACATGCTTTTGTTTATTGGGATAATAGCCAGACCTTTCACTCACAATAGATAAGAAGCATGATAATTGTAGACATTAATATTATTGTAGCCGTGACATAAGCATCCAACAGAATGGAGTCTAAAATATATAGCCATTCTTTTTAGGATGGCTTTTTTAATATAAGGATAAATGAGTCTAAACAAATACAGCCGCACCATCACTCAAGATGAATCTCAGCCAGGGGCACAGGCGATGCTTCACGCCATCGGCCTGACAGAAGAAGACCTACATAAAGCTCAGGTCGGCATCGTCAGCACAGGATGGGAAGGCAATCCTTGTAACATGCATCTCAATGATCTGGCGAAAGATATCAAAGCATCCATCGCGGTAGAAGATCTGATACCACTGATCTTTCATACCATCGGTGTGAGTGATGGCATGTCTATGGGTACCACGGGTATGCGATACTCACTGCCATCCAGAGACATCATAGCGGACTCCATAGAAACGGTAGCTTCCGCACAATGGTATGATGCAGTCGTCGCCGTGGCAGGCTGTGATAAAAATATGCCTGGCACCATCATGGGACTGTGCAGACTGGACAGACCGTCACTCATGGTCTATGGTGGCACCATCAAGCCTGGCTGTATCGATGATAAAAAATTAGACATCGTCTCCGCCTTCGAGGCATTAGGCCAGAAAAATGCGGGAGAAATCAATCAAGAAGAATTCAAAAAAGTAGTCAGGCATGCTTGTCCTGGAGCTGGTGCATGCGGCGGTATGTATACTGCTAACACCATGGCATCAGCCATAGAAGTACTGGGTATGAGCCTCCCCTACAACTCATCCATACCCGCAGTCAGCGACGATAAAAAAGGTGACTGTGATCGGATCGGTAAAGCCATCAGAAACCTATTAGAAAAAGACCTCAAACCAAGTGATATCATATCCAGAGAGTCATTCGAGAATGCCATCAGGCTCGTCACCGTCCTTGGCGGCTCCACTAATGGAGTGATGCACTTACTCGCTATGGCGAAAGCAGCCAGGATACCGCTCAGCCTGAATGACATCCAGCAGATCGGTGATCAGACACCTTTCTTGGCAGACCTCAAGCCGAGTGGCCAATACGTAATGGAGGATCTGCACCTTGCAGGCGGAGTACCAGGCGTTATGAAAATGATGCTGGAAGAAGGCCTATTGATCGGAGACTGTATGACAGTCACGGGCCAGACCATAGCAGAGAATCTAGCAGAAGTGGACGGACTGACAGCAGGCCAAGATGTCATAAAGACCATCTCATCACCAGTGAAAGCGACGGGACATCTACAAATACTGTATGGCAATCTGGCGCAAGAAGGGTCCGTATCAAAGATCACCGGCAAGGAAGGAGAATACTTCAGCGGACCAGCAAAAGTCTTTAATTCTGAACCAGAAGCCAATGCAGCAATCCAGCGCAAAGAAGTAAAAGCAGGAGAAGTCATCGTGATCAGATACTGCGGGCCTAAGGGTGGACCTGGTATGCCAGAAATGCTCAAGCCTACCTCCCTGATCATGGGCATCGGCCTGGGTAAAGAGGTGGCACTCATCACGGATGGGCGTTTTTCAGGAGGAACTCATGGCTTCGTCGTAGGCCACATCACTCCTGAGGCTTATGACGGTGGAAATCTGGCCTTGGTCCAAGACGGAGACATCATCACCATTGATGCAGTCAATAATAAGCTCAATGTAGATCTCAGTGAAGAAGAACTCAGCCAACGTAAAGCTGCTTGGAAACAGCCCCAAGACGAACTAATCGGCATATTGAAAAAATACAGAAGATCAGTATCAACAGCAAGCGAAGGCTGTGTCACGGATCTATAATGAATAAAACATATGGCAACAAAAACGGTACAAAAATCGAAGCCAAGGAAAAAGGCAGCTGCTAAGAAGAAAAAGTCAGTGAAAATGAGCGGTGCTCAGGCCATTTTAGAATGTCTGCTCGCAGAAGATATAGACATCATATATGGGTATCCAGGAGGGGCTATCATGCCTTTTTATGATGCTATGTATGACTACAGTGACAAGCTCACTCACATACTCACCAGACACGAGCAGGGTGCCATTCATGCAGCGCAGGGCTTCGCCAGAGCTACTAGAAAGACAGGGGTTTGTGTAGCGACATCGGGCCCAGGTGCCACCAATCTTTTTACAGGACTTGCTGATGCAATGATGGATTCGACGCCGCTGGTCTGCTTTACAGGTCAAGTCTATTCGCAGCTACTCGGGTCAGATGCATTTCAGGAGATAGATGTCATCGGCTGTACTAACTCGATTACTAAGTGGAACTATCAGATCACTGATGCGGACGAGATTCCAGAAGTCTTTGCCAAGGCATTCTTCATAGCTAATTCAGGAAGGCCAGGTCCAGTACTGATCGATATCACCAAAGATGCACAGCTGGAAATGTTTGATTTCCAATACAGCAAGATAAACACCATAAGAAGTTACGTGCCAAAGCGTAGATTGGACAGAGAATCACTGAAAGAAGCAGCAGCATTAATCAATGAGGCGAAGCAGCCTTTCATTCTGGCAGGACATGGCATCCACATCGCCAAAGCACAAGATATTTTTAAAGAGTTTGTAGAGAAAAGTGGCATTCCTATCGGGTGTACCATCCACGGACTATCATCCCTACCTGATGACCATGAGCTACATAAAGGCATGCTCGGGATGCATGGTAACTATGGGCCTAATGTCATGACCAATCAATGCGACCTTCTGATTGCGATCGGCATGAGATTCGATGATCGGGTGACGGGTGATCTGAGTCGATATGCGACACAAGCCAAAAAAATACACATCGAAATAGATCCATCAGAGATCAATAAAAATGTCAAGGTAGATGTACCGATTCTGGGGGATGCCCGCGAAGCCTTGGAAGCTCTGCTGCCGCTGATCGAAGAGAAGACATACCCGACGTGGCTCGAAGGCTTCGCAGCATGTGAAAAAGAAGAACAAAAGAAAGTCATCAAGAAAGACACGAAGAAACTGAAGACTGGACCGATCAAAATGGGCCGGGTGATCAAAGAACTATCAGAAATGACTGATGGTGATGCGATCGTCGTGACAGATGTGGGTCAGCACCAGATGGCAGCTGCCCGTTATTATGATTATCTCGGACGCGATCTCTGGATATCATCAGGTGGTGCCGGCACGATGGGTTTTGGACTTCCAGCAGCCATTGGAGCTAAGATGGGCAAGCCAGAAAAGGAAGTGGTCCTCTTCGTGGGAGATGGTGGCTTCCAAATGACACTGCAAGAATTAGGCGTATGTACCCAGTATGATGTAGCAGTTAAGATAGTCTTGCTGGATAACAATCACCTAGGTATGGTGCGCCAGTGGCAGCAGCTATTCTTCGATAAGCGCTACTCATCAGTAGAGCTGATGAATCCTGACTTCTTGAAGATAGCAGAAGGATTTGGAGTGGCTGGTCATCGCGTATCCAAAGCCAAAGATGTTACAGCAGGTCTGGAAAAAATGCTCAACCATAAGGGCGCATACCTGCTACACGTAGACTGCGAAAAAGAAGAAAATATATTTCCGATGATTGCCGCTGGTAAAGCAGTGGATGAAATAGTCCTCGAATAAATCAATAGATAGAAATTAGGATGAGAAAAACAGAATTCACCATAACCGTATTCTCGGAAAATGTCACGGGACTGATGGCACGCATCGTAGCTGTCATCACCAGAAGACACATGAATATCGAAAGCCTGACTGTATCTAAGTCATCGATCGAGGGCATCCATCGGTTTACCATAGTCATCAAAGAGACAGAGGAAAACATCAGAAAACTCGTAGCGCAGATCGATAAGCAGGTGGAAGTCTTAAAAGCTTTCTACTATAAGAATAATGAGATCGTACACCAAGAAATAGCACTCTATAAAATACCAAGTGCGGCTTTCTATAAAGGCAATGAAGTCGAGAAACTCGTGCGTAATCATAGCGCTCGCATCCTATCCATAGAATCTGATTATATTGTGATCGAGAAAACGGGGCATCCGAAAGAGACAGAAGCATTGCTCAAAGAGCTAAAGAAAATAGGGATCTATGAATTCGTCAGATCTGGCAGAGTGGCCATTGTGAAACCAATGGAGCGACTCAATAATTACTTAAAATCTCTGGAGCAAACTGCTAATCGAGAAAGCGAATTGAACTAAATATAAAAAGCAAAACAAAACTAAAATACTAATACAATGGCATTACTAAATTTCGGCGGCGTAGAAGAAAATGTGGTGACGAGGGAAGAATTCCCATTAGACAAAGCAAGAGAAGTCTTGAAAGACGAGACAATTGCAATTATTGGCTATGGCGTGCAAGGTCCAGGCCAAGCACTTAATCTTAGAGACAATGGCTTCAATGTCATCATCGGCCAGCGGAGTCCCTCCAAGACCTATGACAAAGCCGTGGCTGATGGCTGGGTCCCAGGGGAGACATTATTTTCTATTGAAGAAGCTGCAGAGAAAGGTACCATTATACAATACCTGCTGTCTGATGCTGCCCAGATAGAAGTATGGCCGACTCTCAAGCCATATCTAACGGCTGGTAAGGCACTCTATTTCTCACACGGATTCGGCATCACCTATAAAGATCGGACGGGCATCATACCCTCTGATGATATAGATGTGATCCTTGCTGCTCCTAAGGGAAGTGGTACAAGTCTACGTCGATTATTTTTAGCGGGCAAAGGGCTGAACTCCAGCTTCGCCATTTTCCAAGATGCCACTGGTAAGGCAATGGATCGTGTTATTGCACTAGGTATCGGTATTGGCTCAGGCTATCTCTTCGAGACTACCTTCAAAAAAGAAGTATTCAGTGATCTCACTGGTGAGCGTGGTACACTTATGGGTGCTATCCAAGGCCTATTTGCCGCCCAGTATGACCTACTCAGAAGCAGAGGACACTCCCCTTCAGAAGCCTTCAATGAGACGGTAGAGGAAGCCACAGAATCACTCTATCCACTCATCGCAGAGAATGGCATGGACTGGATGTATGCTAACTGCTCGACCACAGCACAACGAGGCGCCCTGGACTGGTGGAAAAAATTCAGAGATGCCACGAGACCCGTCTTCGAAGAGCTCTATGACAGCGTACAGTCAGGTAATGAAGCACAGCTATCCATCGATAGTAACAGCCAGTCCGACTACCGAGTCAAACTGGAAAAGGAGCTGGAAGAACTAAGAGAATCTGAGATGTGGAGAGCTGGAAGAACTGTCAGAGGGCTAAGGCCGCAAAATAAATAAACATTGGATTACAGAAATTCCAAAGTCCTCATCCCAGTAGAGGAAATCATCGCTGCTAGACAGCGCATCAAAGGCGTCGCAATCAAGACGCCTTTGCTGATTAATGCCAACTTGTCTCAGAAGTACGACTGCAATGTATACCTGAAACGAGAAGACATGCAAGTAGTCAGATCCTTCAAAATCAGAGGGGCATACAACAAGATGAAAGGCATGTCTCAGGAAGAACTGAAGCATGGTGTGGTATGTGCCAGTGCTGGGAATCATGCCCAAGGAGTAGCCATGGCTTGCCAGCGGCTGAAAGTACACGGTACGATCTATATGCCGAGCACCACGCCCAGTCAAAAAATAAAAAAGGTAGAGCAATTCGGAGGGGCCTATGTAGAGGTCATCCTGCAGGGTGATACCTATGACGATGCCTCACACTTCGCTCATGCGATCTCAGAATCTAAAGGCCTGCCCTACATCCACGCATTCAATGATGAGCAGATCATAGCTGGGCAGGGCACCGTAGGTGCAGAGATCCTGGAAGATGCTGAAGAAGAAGTGGACTACATCATCGTCTCGGTAGGAGGTGGTGGCCTCATCTCAGGTGTGGGCAGCTATGTGAAAGCTGTCAGCCCCCATACCCAGATCATAGCTGTAGAAGCGGCTGGAGCACCCTCACTTTCTGCAGCGATGGAGCATGGCGGAGTTAAGGTCCTCGAGTCAATTGACGGCTTCGCAGACGGGATAGCGACTAAGAGCATCGGTGATATCACTTATGCGATATGCAAAGAGGTCGTAGATCAGATCATCTTGGTTCCTGAAGGGAAGATGTGTACGAAGATACTAGAACTGTACAATGAAGATGCCATCGTGGTAGAGCCCGCCTGCGCCAGCGTCATCGCAGCCCTGGATGATATCGCCCACGAGATCAAAGGCAAAAATGTAGTCGCTATATTAAGTGGTGGTAATAATGACATCACACGCACCGAGGAGATCAAAGAAAGATCGCTCATCTATGAGGGAAAGAAGCATTACTTCATCATCAGATTTCCGCAGCGATCGGGAGCTCTGCGCGAATTTTTAGAGTCCTTGGGCCCAGATGATGACATCGTGCACTTCGAGTATACGAAGAAGACGAATCGGGAGAGCGGACCGGCACTAGTCGGCATCGAGCTAAAATCCAAAGCCGACTTCGAACCGCTCCTGAAGCGCATGGAAAAGGCCGATATTAAATTCGAACACCTAAATCAAAATCCCACTCTCTTTGAGATGATGGTCTGATCAGGCTGAACAATCCATAGTTAAATGCCATTTAGTATGGCATGTCGAATAAGCTCAAACTCATACTTATCATCCTGCTGTTAGGTCCTGGCGTACTGCTCAGCTACTATCTGGCCGCCCTATATAATACGGGAGGCATGGAGGCACTCTGGGGTGGCATCCCTGAACAACTCAAAGTCTACTATCCGATCGGTATGCTCATCGCTACGATTGGGTTTTTTCCATTTACCTACGCAGCTGTATTCAGATCAGAACATCACAAACGATTCATCCTACCCTACCTGCTTATCTTGATTCCCTCCATGGCGTGGATGCCACTGACCGTGCATTACATTCAGGACCCATCTGGATACATCTGGATGTTGATCAGGTTGGTGTTGATTCTTGTTCCGATCGGAGCCATCATGCTGATGTATGGGCTGAAGCAGGAGCATCGAGGTAGGGAGACTGGTAGTGTGAAAGCTGCCTACTGGGGTCTGTACGGATTCATAGCCCATACCTTATTTTTAGACGGCCTTATATGGCCTTACTTCTTTTAAGAGAAGGTATTAGAATCTCTATTTAATGTTTCGATGAATAAGGCGACTCAATCAGTTCTCTTACTCCATATCTCATAGATCGGCGCCCCTTTGCTCGACAGTCCTGAGTGATGCCAGTCACCATCTCGTAACTCATAATCAAATTGCAGGCTCTTGCCGACTCTGGTCTCATCTTTAGAGAAGAAAGCTATGGACTCGGTGTATTGCTGATCTATAGTGGTGTACGTACCACCTCCAGTACCTTTGAATTCTTTAGTCTCTGTATTATAGGCGATCCACTGAAATCTGGTACCAGATAGGATTTTCATCGTCTTACGCGGTCGATTGACATCTCTATTCTGAGTCTGGCCATCACGGACTCTTCCAGACATCAGCCAGGCCCCTTGCAGCGCGCCCGGACTCCCATCATCGACTCGCTTCATCACTCGATCGCTGCCCACGATGGATAAGCTGCTGTCTCCCAATATGATTTTAAATTGGACGATTTCTCCGACACGATCAGGATCTTGAGAATCAAATTCGACAATCTCGGTCATCAAGGATCCATCCAATTGCCAGCTCCCCCCATTCGTATGTATAAACTTGCCAGTGAGCGAATCATAGGTCGTGATCACTTGGTAGCCATCAGCAATAATAAGCACGCTGTGCAGTGGGGTACCTGTCTCAGATGTATGATGTCCTTCCCAGGCGCCGATGAGGCTCTGAGCCGACAGCATCCCATACAATAGAATAATACTTATTACGAGGTATAACCTGTAGTACTTAGCCATAGATTAAGTTTTAATTAAATACTTGCTGTGAGTAATAGCTCTAAGTCGGTGTATTTTAACTCGTATCGCTTAGATAAATATTCATTCGTCATGCGCCCTTTGTAGGCATAGATGGCATTTCTGATGCCTCCATGACTATACAAGAGTGCATTAATATCCTTGTGACTACCGATCTTGAGCAAGAGTGGAGTCAGTATATTACTCATAGCCTGAGATGCTGTCCGAGCTACCTTAGAGGCAATATTAGGGACAGCGTAGTGGATCACATCATGCATCACAAATGTCGGCTCAGAGTGAGAAGTCATTCGAGATGTCTCGATGCATCCACCCTGATCGATACAGACATCGATGATGACCGCTCCTGCTTTCATGTGAGATACCATCTCCTCTGTGACCACGACCGGCGACCTACCCGTCTTAGAGTGGATGGCTCCAATAACTACATCAGCACTCATCAGCTGGTAGGCGAGGTATTCCGGATTGATCGATGAAGTGTGTAGATGCCTGCCTACACGGGCCTGAATGCGACTGAGCTTATTGATGTCATTATCGAAGACGCGGACTGATGCGCCGAGAGCGATGGCTGTTTTTGTCGCATACTCACCTACCACACCAGCACCAAGGATTAGGACCTTAGCCGGCGGCACGCCTACCACACTTCCCAGCAGTGAGCCTCTACCTCCATTGATGTTATTGAGTAGTTCTGCCGCCGTCAGGATGGCACTCTTGCCAGCGATCTCACTATGTATCTTGACGATGGGATATGAGCCGTTCTCTTCACGATATAATCCGAAGGACATAGCGACTACTTTCTTACTCATCAGCTTATTCAGATAGGCCTGAGATAGATTGGGCATATGCAGCGGTGTGATCAGTATCTGGTTGTGTCGGAGATAGTCCAGTTCTTCCAGTGTAGGCGGAGACGCCTTGACGATGATATCTGATTCGTACACCTGTCTCACATCGACGATCTCAGCCCCAGCCTCCGAGTAATGGTGATCGTCATAGTTAGACTCCTTACCTGCGTGCTGCTCGACTAATATGCGGTGCCCATAGCCGACGATGGTCCTGACTGATGGTGGCACGATTGGTACCCGATGCTCATTGTCATTTAATTCTTTCGGAATCCCAATGGAGAGATGACTGTCTCCCTGCTGCACTTCGAGGGTTTCTACCTGAGTCTCATATTGACCTTTGGAGAAGAAGGTGGAGAAGCGATAATTCTTAACTGATTCGTCCATGGTCTATATATTCTAAGTCAATGCTTAAGGTAGATATCACTCCCATAAAAATACAATATTTCGCGCGCAATTGTCTAATACTTCGATATTTACGCGATGGTGAGCAGGCAGCAGCTGATGAGCGATCTCTGGCCATTCTATAAATACATATTCTCCTGAATACAGATAGTCTTCAATTCCAATATCCAGGGCTTCTTCCAGACTCTTCAATCGATACAGATCCATGTGATACATTTTACCGTCAGGTAGGGTGTATTCATTGATGATCGAGTAGGTCGGACTGGAGATAATATCCTCCGCACCGAGTGCTTCAGCGACTGACTTGACTAAAGTGGTCTTTCCTGCGCCCAAATCGCCTTCCAGGCAGTATATTTTACTAGATCCCGCATGATCTAAAAGCAAGCCAACTGCTTGATTTAGCTCAGATTCTGATGCTATGATTAGACTTGATTCACCCATCTCATTTAATCCGTGTATAATTAAAATTAAGATTACAAAAGTTCCTCATAATTAGTGGTTTATATCGCTAATTCAAAGAAAAATGACCTCGAAATATTGTATCTTTGTAGCTCATTTGAACATATAAAAATGGCAGATAATTCAAAAAACTATAATGCTAGTAATATTACCGCTTTAGAAGGACTGGAGGCGGTAAGGATGAGGCCTGGCATGTACATTGGAAGTACCGATTCTAAAGGACTCCATCATCTGGTGTGGGAAGTCGTGGATAACTCGATCGATGAGCATCTCGCTGGTCACTGCTCAGCCATTACAGTGAAGATTCTGAAGGGAAATAGCATCTCTGTCACAGATGATGGACGGGGTATACCGACTGGCATGCACGAGAAGTTGCAAAAATCAGCCTTAGAGGTCGTCATGACGGTACTGCACGCTGGAGGAAAGTTTGATAAAGATACTTATAAGGTCTCTGGTGGACTTCACGGTGTGGGTGTGTCATGTGTGAATGCACTGAGCTCCTACGTCAAAGCAGAAATCCATAGAGATGGAAAAGTATATGTACAAGAATACAGCGAAGGTATTCCTACCAGTCAAGTAGATGAAGTGGGGACGACGGATCGTACAGGGACGACGATCACCTTCACACCTGACAGTAGCATCTTTGAAGAGTTAGAATATAAGTGGGATCTTTTGGCCAATCGGCTGAGAGAGCAGTCATTTCTAAATAAGGGACTGACGCTGCACCTCATCGATGAGAGAGTCATAGATGAAGATGGCCCGAGAGAAGAGACATTTCATTCAGAGGGAGGATTAGTAGAGTTCGTGCAATACCTAGATGAGACCAGGACCAGACTTATTGATGAGCCTATCCATGCATCTGGCAAAGAAGAAAATGTAGAAGTAGAGGTCGCATTACAATATAACACCAGCTACTCAGAGAACATTTACTCCTTCGTGAATAATATCAGCACCAGAGAAGGTGGGACACACGTCAGCGGATTTAAGCGTGCTGTGAATCGGATCTTCACCAAGTATGGAGAAGATAATGGCATGTTCAGCAAACTCAAGTTTAAGATATCAGGAGAGGACTTTAGAGAAGGCCTGACAGCCATTATCTCTGTGAAAGTACCCGAGCCACAGTTCAAAGGCCAGACTAAGGGCGAACTGGGTAATTCTGAGGTCACGGGTATCGTCTCCAGAGCAGTCGGAGATGTCCTGATCCACTACTTAGAAGAAAATCCGAAGCAAGCCAAAAAGATCGTAGAGAAAGTCATCTTGGCCGCTACAGCCAGAGAAGCCGCAAGAAAGGCCAGAGACATGGTCCAGCGTAAGAGTGTCTTAGCCGGCGGCGGACTGCCTGGCAAACTCGCTGATTGCACCTCTAAAGACCCCGTACTCTCAGAAATATTCCTAGTCGAGGGAGATTCTGCAGGAGGGACGGCTAAGCAAGGTAGAGATCGAATGTTTCAAGCGATACTGCCACTCAGAGGTAAGATACTGAATGTAGAAAAAGCAATGGAGCATAAGATCTACGAGAACGAGGAAATAAAAAATATGTTTACCGCCCTCGGTGTGAGCATAGAAGAGAAAGAAGGTGAGCGGGTGCTCAATATCGATAAGTTGAGATACCACAAGATCGTCATCATGTGTGATGCAGATGTGGATGGTAGTCATATTGTTACGTTGATATTGACCTTCTTCTTTCGCTACATGCGGCCACTGGTAGAGCAAGGATTCATCTACGTCGCTGCACCACCACTGTATCAGGTAAGAAAAGGCAAGCAATTCATCTACTGTTGGAATGAGGAGGAAAGGCAGCAGGCAATCAATACCTATTCGGGCGGTAATCCAGAAAACATGGGAAGCATCAAGATCCAGCGTTATAAGGGTCTGGGTGAGATGAATGCAGAGCAATTATGGGAGACGACTATGGATCCCGAGGAAAGAATGCTACGCCAGGTCAATATTGATGTACCCCTGGATGCTGACAGAACATTCTCAATGCTGATGGGCGACGAAGTACCACCAAGACGTAAATTCATAGAGGAAAATGCAGCTTATGCCAACGTAGATGTCTAAGTTATAGATGCAGAATTTGTAATTTCATGAAGCCTTTTGAGGTTTTTTTATAAGAAAATTGTATATTGAAATTAATTAAAAAGGTAATTTTGATTTAAGTTGCCTCCTTTTAAGCATATTGCACTTTAGCACCTTATAGACTTACTCTAAGCTAAAACTTGTCATTATGCAGCATACCAACTACACGGCAGGTATTTTCTCATACAAATCTTTGATATGAGTGATTACCAACAAAGCACAGAAACTAAGAGAAAGCCAAATTCCTCATATACTAAGCGACTGAAATCGATGGGCCTTTCTGGTAAACAGATCGAAGCAGTCCTATTGATGCACAAAGATCTCACCGTTGAAAACCACAAACAAAAATCAGTCATAAGAGCTTTAAGCAAAGAGAAAATTGACATCAATCGATCCCTGCAACATACCATTAAAGAGTTAGCTAAAAGTAATGTCCAAAAACAGAAATACATAGAAAGTAATATGCAGCTTGAAAACTTTGCTCATATCGCTTCCCATGATCTGAAAGCACCACTGACTAACATCATGTCGCTGACGATGTTGATGACGAGAAAATCAAATGACAAACTGGATTCGGCTGAAAAACAATTGCTCAATCACATTTCCCTGTCGGCTAAAAGTATGAGTAATACCATCAAGGGCCTATTTGAGTTTTCAAAAGCATCTAACACAAAGCTGACGAAACAAACATTTTCGCTAGATAAAATGCTCAAGCAGGTTTTACTCAATATAGATACCCAGATCAAATCCTGCAATGCCAAGGTAACCATCAATAACCCTGACATTTACCTTTATGCCGATCCTGTATTAACCCAAGAGGTCTTTCAAAATATCATTTTAAATGCGACAAAATTTATAAACCCAAATCAGGATGTCGCCATCAACATCAATGCAGTAGAACATGGCGACTACTGGCAATGCAGCATCTCTGATAATGGTATAGGCATCCCACCAGAATATCTTGATAACATTTTTGTCATCTTTAAGAGATTATACACTATAGAAGAATACGAAGGCACCGGTATCGGTCTTGCCATTTGTAAAAAAATAATTGACCTCCACCATGGAGAAATATGGGTAGAGAGTGAAGAAGGTACTGGCAGTACTTTCTTTATCAATATCCCGAAAGAGAAATCACTACATGAAATTTGACTTAATTATACTGATCGACGACGATGGTCCGACTAATTTTCTCCACCAACTGATGATCGAAGAGGCAGATGTCGCAGAGGACCTGGTCGTGCGTAATAATGTCATCGATGCAGAAGCGGAAATCAATAAAAGATACGAGACTGTTGTAGAGCAAAACAGCATTATTTTCTTAGATATAAATCTGCCACGATTCACAGGCTTCGAACTGATCGAACGAAATCAAAAACAATTCGATGAGTTGAAGGCCAAAGGCTACAAAGTCGTGCTACTCTCCACTTCGCAAAATCCAGTGGACATCGAAAAATCCAAAACCTATTCTACCATAGACCTTTTCTGGGAAAAACCGATTGATGCCGAGAAGCTAGCAAAACTTCGTGACATGTACCTATCCGAATCATAAGTTCGCCTCATAGGATTGAATAAACTGAGGTTTCGTATGTTTAAATTTTGGAACTGAATGCCTGTCAGCAAATAACTAATTTCAATCATCCTCTTGGGTGTCTTAATTATCTGCGTCATAGACGTTTCAGTGGTTTAAATTTTAGCGAAAATACCTGTTTGCAAATTAGTTCGTTTACTCTTCCGCTTGGCTGCCTCTGTCATCTCTGTCATCAACGTTTCAAGGTTATTTCGCTTACGAGCGGCAAAGATATATTAATCAGCTATCAATTCTAATACAATGTGAATACGAATTCAGATCTCCAATCGCTGTGGTACAGACTCATAAATAAATGTTACCATGAGGAGTCAGCTGTTGCTTTCGTATTGAATGGGCCTTCGCTTCAGCTCAGTGATCTCTGGGAGCTCACAGATCTTAGCTTTCTAGATACATTAGTCTGAAAGACTCTCTTTGATCTGATTTATGATGATATCGCCGTGTTCGCGCGTATTTTCGATGAAATATTTATTGGTTTTCAGGCCTCCGTTCATGACACCAGCCATGTAGACACCGGGCAGATTCGTCTCTAATGTGTCTTGGTCTACCTCGGGAGTCTTTAGCTGATCGTCTTTGTGCTGGATGCCTAAGCGGCGGAGCAGGTCATAGTCAGGTGAGTAGCCAGTCATGGCCAGCACATAGTCGTTTTCTATGCTGAATTCTCCTTGCGACTCATTGTACAGGATGACTTCTGTGTCTTTGATTTCTCTGACGGTGGTCTTAAAGTAGGCGTGGATGGATCCTTCTTTGATGCGATTCTTGATGTTTGGCAGGATCCAGTATTTGACCTTCTCGTAGAGCTCTGGGCCTCTCACGGCCATCGTCACGCTGGCACCTTTTTGCCAGGTCTCCAGTGCGACGTCACAGGCAGAATTAGCGGCTCCTATAACCAGGACTTTCTGTCCGATGTATGGATGTGCCTCTTCATAGTAGTGTCTCACTTTGGGTAAGTCTTCACCTGGCACATTCAGCTTCACTGGGACATCGTAGAATCCAGTCGAAATGATCACATGCTGAGCGGTATACTGAGATTTATCTGTCTCTACCAGATAGCCTCCTTGTTTCAAAGGAGACATCTTGATGACTGATTCGTAGTAGTGGATGGGTAGCTCGTAGCTGCGTGCCAGCCTGCGGTAGTACTCCAGCGCCTCTTTACGTGTCGGCTTATCATTATGAGAGATGAAGGGTATGTCTCCGATCTCCAGTAGCTTGGAGGTGGAGAAGAAGGTCATATTAGTCGGGAAGTGAAATAATGAATTCACCAAGACTCCTTTTTCGATGAGCTTACATGATAAATCCGCCTTCTTCGCTGATATACCACAGTTGATGCCTGTGGGCCCAGCCCCTATGATTAAGACATCCAGCTGCTGCATGATGACTATGTGTAATTTTACTTTTGGCCTGTTATTATCTAATAAGCGTTAGATCGCCTCTCACTTTAAATTCTTCTGCATCCACGGTATATTTAGCTACGAAGACATACACATCTCCTGGATACTCTTTACCATTTGGTTCGTTACCGGATCGGCCATTCCATTCTTCTCCAAATTCTTCGGTGCTGAAGACCTGCTGGCCCCACCGATTGAATATACGCAAGCTGTAGCTTTCTATGTCATCTTCATCACAGGTGCTGTGCGGACCGAATTGGCGATTAGGGAACATAGCAGCTTCTCCCATGGCTACTTCCTCCAGCTGAAGCTCAGAAGAGGGAATAAAGGCATTGGGAAATTCTAAACAGGCATCTGACGTACGGCCGCAGTCTACTAAGTCGGCAGCACTCACAGCAATACTAGCTTCTTCCACATTATCACAGACATCCACGACCCTAATGGTATATGTGCCAGCGCTGTCAACTCTAAGGGGATTTACCTGTACACTCATAGGCACTGCTTCGCCATCATCAGTAGTCCAGGTAATGAGGTTAATATTACCTGTAATATCAGCCACGATAGGGACTAATCCATTAGTACAATCATCAGTATCATTCTCTAATGAAACAGATAATTCAGGGAGAAAATCAGTCTCGACGACCTGGATTGAGTTCTCCACTTCAAAGCCACAGAAATCAGTGGCCATGAGCGTGTATGTACCAGTCTCCGTCACCTCTATTCTGGTGGTTTGTTCATTGGTAGACCACAGTAGATTCGTTAAGCCTTGGTTCTGCGCTGTGAGGGTGACCGCTCCTGTAGTACATTGATTCGGATTGTCCTTGATCAGCACGAGTTCTTGCGCTGTAGGAAGATCGGCTTCGGTGATATTGACGGAGGCTTGCATTTCGTCACCACAGACATTAGTGACTGTGATACTGTAGCTTCCAAAGTTATTTGGCGATATTATGTTTACATTTTCTTCACCAGTAGACCACACGACTGATGTGATCTGTGCTCCAGATATTTGAGCTCCGACTCCAATGCTGCGATCTACGCAGTATTGCTCTAAGAGTGGAGTCAGGCTTACCATAGGTGGCATGATCTCAGTCAGTATCGTCGTATCACACATGATATAGCACATGTCTTCATCGACTCTAACTTGTGCAACGTATTGGACATCCAGTTCGGTCGCTATAAACGTTGAGTCATCGCTGAGGATCATGTTTGGCTCATCTGCCTTATACCATTGATAGGCGGTAGCACCGGGCGTAGTCGCATCTAATAAGAAAGACACAGGATCGCCTGGGCAAAACATGGTATCCCTTAACGAGAGGATGGGTGCCGTATAATCGCTAAAGATAAAAGCTTCTACTTCTAGTGTGTCGCCAGATGCACCAGGTCGATTAGCTACATTCCAGAGTAGCGTGTCTGCTTCGATGATGATAGGGACGAAAGAAGCACTGATCGCGGTGTCACAGAGAGTCATTGCCATAGGGTCAGTCTTAATCAGCCTGGGGTAAAAGAACCCCAAGTCCGCTCCATCAGGAGAATCAATACCATGCTCTATGCCAGTCCCGACCAGCATACTGCCATTATCTTCTGTCGAGATGATTTCAGCATTATTGGATGTACTGTTCAGAAATATGGAGTAGTCTCTCGCCGTGACGAACGATCCAGCTGTATCTAAGACGGCTTGGATGGGAAAGAAGGCTCCTGCTATGTTATTCTGGCCGCCGATCATGACGATTGGACCATCACTTTCATTCACTGCTAAGGATATCCCATTGGATTTCACCGAGGCACCGAAGTCAAAAAAGCCAGACCAATCTACCAGTCCGTCTCGATCAAGCTTGAGCACATAGGCATCTGAGACGCCTTGTCGGCCTCCTGCAGCATTGCCCAATATGTCTGAATCTACTAGCCCGGTGATCAGCAGATTAGAGTCCTGATCTACGGTTATGTCATTCGCTACGATTCTAACGTCTGGTACATTAGGGACTTCATATTTTCTGGACCACATGACATTCCCCGTCATTTGGCTGTGCTTAGTCACGAAGATGTATTCTTCATCGAGGACACTACCCGTGATGACGATGTTAGAGTCCTGTGTGACGCTCATATTCCTGGCATCTGGACTGATCGTATTGTTCGCTTGGTCATTGATCGTGATGATCCTGTCCCAGATGATATTGCCAGTCTCTTCTTCGAGAGCCGTCAGTTTAGTTTCAGTTTTGCCATTGGCTTCGATGGACGCCAGCATGACGATTTCGCCTTCTACAGGGCTGACGATATCGATTCTTCCGACGTCGTCCGCAGTAGCGCCAGAGGCATAACGTCTGGACCAGAGGATGGCGCCTTGAGCATCCACTCTGATGACGAAATTCTGATTGTCAGATTCACCTTTACTTTTTGCGCAGAATACATAGCCACTTTCGCTGTCAATGATGACATTACCATAGGGCATCAGACTTAGCGTGTCTTCTATGATGTAATCCACACTCCAGTTCACATTTCCCTTCGCATCGAATTGTGTCAAGTTAGTCGCCGTGATATCTGGTATGGCAGGATCTAAGGTATCTACAGTAGTCAGGACTATATAAGCGCCGCCTTCCGTCTGCTGGACACTCTGTCCGTACATGGATCTGTCAGCTGGCACCCTGTAGATCCGGTCATATATATCGATGTCATTCTGCTGTGCGATTATGGGCAGACACAATACCGTCGATACGACTAAAATAACTAAAAGCTTAAGCGTGTTCATATGTATAAATTGTGTAACTGAATGACTATCAGCAGATAACGTGGTTTTATTCCTCTACTTAGGAGGCATAATTATCCGCGTCAAAGACGCTTCATATGTTTAAATTATATAACTGAATGACTGTCAGTAGATAACTAAGATTTATCCTCCACTTGAGGAGCATAATCACCCGCATCATAGACGCTTCATCTATTTAAATGTCAAGATGAAATGCCAATTTGCAACTAAGTATATGTAATCCTGCACTTGGGATTGTTACTTATCTGCATAATAGGCGTTTCATATGATGATTTTTTTGAATACTAAGATATCAAACCGATACATATTCTAACGCTAAGATGGTGCAAACTATGGTCTTAGACTTGTGAAATTTCCGCTATTTGTATTGGAATGTGACTTTAGGCCATAAAAAAAGCCAGAACGGTAAGATTCTGGCTTCTATTTCTGTATGTTTCTGTTGGTGATTATCCGAGAAGAGACTGCAGCTTCATCGCTAGTCCCATATCTCCAGCAATCTTTACTTTACCAGACATCACGGCTCCCATAGGATTAAGATCTCCACTCTGAAGTTCTGCGAAGGTATCAGCGGAAGTAGTAATGGTGCAAGATGCTTCTTTATCTTCTTCTGTCACTACATTCGCATCTCCTGTCCCGTCCAGAAAGACCGTCTTATCATCCAAGACAAACTTAAGTGTATCACCGATTGGAGCTGCAGCTATAGCTTGCTCTTTGATTTTTGCTATTATGGTATCTATCATGTTTGTAATATTTTTTTGTGTATTAAAAATAACGCAATTACTAAGAGATCAGTTCTTTCTCTTTCATAATTGTCACGACTTCTTGGCTGAGCAAGGTCTCTTTCCATCCTGCTGTCAGTGGCAGCTCATACTTAAAGAAGTACTTCATGGTATGGATTTTACTCTGATAGAACTCTTCTTGGAAGCTCAGGTTACCGGTTACCAGGGCTTGCTTAGCTTTAGTAGCCATCTCCAACCAGTGCCATGCGACAACCACGTGGCTGGCATAGTTCATGAATATAGTCGCATCAGATAAGAATCTCTCATAGTCACCTTTCATAGCGTACTGCATCAAATTCATGATGATTTCCTGCATCTCCTGTAGCTTAGAGCCGAGGGTCTGTGCGTATGGCTTCAGTTCATCATAGGTCATGGCTGCTTCTATCGCTTCCTTGATTTCTGCAGCGACCAGCTGAAGTGCTTTTCCATTTTTGATGGTGGACTTTCTGCCGAGCAGGTCTAACGACTGGATACCAGTGGTCCCCTCATAGATCGACATGATCCTGATGTCTCTGTAATACTGCTGGAGGATATACTCACTGCAGAATCCGGCTCCACCAAGTACCTGGAGGCCATTACTGACGGACTTGATTCCGAATTCACTTGGATAAGTCTTAGCGATTGGTGTGAGCCATTCTAAAAGGTCGTGGGCATTTTCTTTTTCTTCACCTTCAGATGTCAGAATGATATCCTCCAGTTTGGAGCATCGTAGTAAGATGCTCACTGATGCTTCTGCCAGTGCCTTCTGTGAGAGTAGTAGTCTTCTGACATCAGGATGATTGATGATCATGGTCTGCTCCTGGTTAGCATCCTTAGATCCATCAGAGCTGAGTTTTCTGCCCTGTGGTCTCTCATTAGCATATTCTAAAGAGGCATAGTAGGCTGCTGTAGCTACAGATGCTGCTGTCATACCGACATCGATTCTAGCTCCGTTCATCATTTGGAACATGTAGCTCAAACCTTTATTTGGGGCTCCGACAAGCCATCCTTGACAGCTGTCTTTTTCTCCCAAGATAAGATGAGTGGTGCAATATCCTTTTTGACCTACTTTCTGGAAGTCACCTGCAGTCGTTACGTCATTGGATTCGAGATTACCTTGATCATCTTCTCTGAACTTAGGTACGACGAATAGTGATATACCTTTTGTCCCTTCTGGAGCACCATCGATTCTGGCTAAATAAAGGTGGACGAAATTATCACAGTACTCGTGGTCTCCGCCTGAAATATAGATCTTTTGTCCTTTGATCTTGTATGAGCCATCCTCTTGTGGAGTGGCTGATGAGCTGATGTCAGAGAGAGAGCTACCTGCTTGTGGCTCTGTCAGACACATGGTGCCACCCCAGGCTCCTGAGAGCATCTTAGGTACATATTTATCTTTTAGTTCTTGTGAGCCGAAGGAGAGAATGAGGCCTGCAGCACCAGCTGTCAGTCCTGCGTAGCCTCCAATGTTATTATTCGCGGCTGCCTGGATGTGTGATAGAGACGTATATAGCATGATGGGCATCTGCTGGCCGCCGTCATCATAGCTGAATTGTGCGCCGATCATTCCATTTTCTCCGGCATATTTGATGGCTTTACCCACGGCAGGGTGGACATAGATACCACCATTATCCATTCTGGCAGGATCTTCATCCATTTCTCTGAAGACAGGATAGTATTCTTTGTCGCAATAATCCTTGATGGAGTCCATTAAGATATTGACTGACTCTTCATCATAGTCCTCATATTTATCAAATGCCAGGACTTCTTTGATATCATGAACTTCATTTAGTAAGAACCTGAGGTTCTCCATGCTCATATATTTTGCCATGTGTCTATGTATTTAGGTTTTTCAAAAATTTAACTCTGAGTATAGTTTTTTCAAATATATAGCTTATTTCAAGATAATGAAAGTAGCAAATACTGAAATTTTCATTTTACTCGCGGTTAAAAATTAGAGTGAATGAAAGGTCAGTCCAATAACTTATTCATAAAGCTATGTGATAGTTCTTGGCAAAATGCTGCATCATGCGGGTCCTGGATATTCAGATAGACTCTCTGACCATTGATATCCTCTGTATAGATTCGGCTCGTCAATCCTATAGGGCTCTCACTTGTCACCGCCGAGTAGAAGGCACAGGCAGTTCAGATACATACCCGTCGGAGACTGATGGCTGCCGTCTTTGGCATACAGATTGAGATCGGGTCTGAGGAGCCTGGCTTTCTGCCAGATCCTACCGACAGGTACGACGAAGGCATCAATCTCTTTACCCAGAGCTTCATACTCTTTAGCTATGGTCTCGATCATCAAAGGATTCCATTCTCTGGCCCAGGTCATATAGAGCATAGGGGTTGCCCCAGATCGTCTGATTAATTGATTGAATTTTTCTCCATAGTGATGAAGACTATCAGGTGCTTCTATCGCCCGTAGACTGTGGTTCTGTAAGATGACAATGTCAAACTTGCCCTCTTTGATGATTTGTTTTGTCTGTAGTCCTCGCTCTCCTCGCCAATGATGGCCCCAGTTAGCTCCACCCGCTGTAGAATGTTGAATAATCAATGACTGATTTGTTTTGCGAGCCATATCCTCGACCGTTTGTGGCAAACTCCATTGATAGGTATAACTGTTACCGACGAACAGTATGCGTTTAGGAGTGGCAATCGTTTGGGAGAAGGACTCAAAGCTTATTAAGCAAGCTATGCTTAATAGAATGGTTTTTAAGGTTGAAGCTATCATTCAAGATTTACATTTAGTACAAACTAAAAGTACGGATAGTGTTGACTTTGTAAGTATACCCTTATAGAAATCACCTCATTTAGTTTTCATCTTAATGGCATGTAGAGTCCTCATTTTGCCTAAAGCTTTATCAATCCTATATGATTACATTAGATAAGTTCCTTTGCATCAATTCAGGTATGATGCTGCTGGTTTGAATATTTATGACTAAATTTTGAGTGCATTACTAATAAAAACTATCAATCTATGAAGAGTAAAATTCAAATTTGCTTTGTCTTTTTAATGGCTATGAGCACCTGCATGTATGCTCAGATGACCATTCAAGGCAACATCACTGACTCGGACGGCATCGGCTTGATCGGGGCTAATGTTATTGAAGCTGGAACATCTAATGGGACAGTCACCGATATCGATGGAAACTACAGCCTCATGGTAGCAGGCACAGAATCTGTACTTGAAATTTCCTACATCGGCTATGAGACAATGACAGAGATCGTTGGTGCGAGAACAACAATCGATTTCACTGTACGTGAAGATGGTCAGATTCTTGATGAAGTTGTTGTCACTGCTTTAGGCTTTACCCAGAAGAAAGATGAGACTGGCTCGACATCAGTATCGGTCGATCCTGCAAATATTCAAAGATCGGGAGAGGTCAACTTACTAAACTCACTAGGTGCAAAAGCATCTAATGTCCAAATCAACAGATCTAATGGTGATCCTGGAGCTGGCTCGACAATTAAGATCAGAGGAGCTAACACCATCACTGGATCTTCTTCACCACTGATCATACTCGATGGTATCCCCATCAGTAATTCGACTAATTACAGCAGTGGGGTCAGAGGTGCTGGTCGATTCGGAGGTGTATCACAGCAGTCCAGACTCAATGACATCAATGCGAATGACATTGAGAGCGTGCAAGTCCTAAAAGGTGCATCAGCAGCCGCACTATGGGGCTCACGTGCTGCTAATGGAGTGTTAGTGATCACGACAAAAAGTGGTAAAGCAGGTAAGCCTAAGATCAGCTATAAGGCGACCATGTCAATGGATGAAGTGAATAAGAGATATCCACTACAGACCACCTGGGGGCAAGGTAGAGGCGGATCGTACTCAGCGACAAGGGCAGAGTCATGGGGCGATTACATTCCAGATAGAGCAGGAGGCGCAGATGCATTTGATGAATCTGGTCAATTTTTTGAAGCAGAAGATGGTACGCGATACTATCCTTACGAATCGAAAAACTCCAGAGACATTTTCGTAGACTCTAACTGGGATGCAGCATTTCAGACGGGCGGATTCTTACAGCATGACTTGTCTATCAGTGGCGGTAATGACAAGTCTAATTTCTTCTTTAGCATGGGAAGATTGGATCAGGAAGGAATCATTAAAAACTCTGACTATGATCGGACAAACCTTAGATTAAACAATAAATATTTTTTCACTGAATGGCTGAACGTATCATCAAAAGCAAGTTATTCTAACATCAAATCGAATCGGATACAGCAAAGTTCAAACACGGCTGGACTTCTGTTAGGACTGTTAAGAACTCCACCAGATTTTGATACCAGAGATTACCGTGGTACTTATTTTGCAGAGCCAGGTGTTCCCACATTTAATCGTCATAGGTCTTATCGAAGATACTTGGGGAATAACCCAAACCCAATTTACAATAATCCGCTGTGGACCATCTTCGAGCAAGAATCATCGACAGCAGTGGATCGATTCATATTTGCTCCCGAGATCAATATTCTGCCGACTAGTAATCTGACTGTGACCCTTAGAGGAGGTATAGATACATATGGTGATAAGAGGCTGTATTATTATCCCATCGGTTCTGCTGGCAATGGATCGGTTGGTGATTTAGGAGAAGATTTGATCAGAAATCAAGAAATCAATTTTGATGCGATCGTGAGAGGTAATTTTGACCTCACATCTGACATCGGCTTACAGGCCACAGTCGGTTGGAATTTGAATGATCGTCGATACCGAAGAAATTCGCAAGGGATCAATGGCTTCCAAGTGAATACTGATAAGCAAACCTTTGACCTTAACTCTGCTGCTGAATCGTCTACAGTAGGTAGATTCTTATCCAACAGAAGGACCAATAGAGGTTATGGATCATTTAACTTTGACTTGTATGATCAGTTGTTTGTGAATCTCGGTGGAGCACTCGAAGCTTCATCTACAGCTAATAAGACTTTCTTTTATCCGTCGGCAGACGTTGCGTGGCAGTTCACTAAAATGGCAGGATTCAGTAGTGACGGGCCAATATCATTTGGAAAACTTCGTGCCTCTTTCGGTAAGGTGGGTATAGCGCCACCTGTACATGTGGCACAGACATTAGCAGAAGGTGGATTCTCTTACAGTACGTATAGTGATCCGCTCGACATTAGTTTATTTGGTGGTGGATTTAGACTAGACGATGATCGAGGTAATCCGGATTTACAACCAGAGATTAAGACAGAATGGGAGATTGGAGCTGATCTTAGGTTCTTTCAGGACAGACTGACAGTAGGGATGACCTACTATCAAAATAAGATTGATGGTATCATTATCCCAGCACAGTTGACACCATCATTCGGCTATGATTCACAAAGGCTTAATTCGGCCGATATGGAGAATAAAGGATTTGAAACAGATATTGATTATTCTATTTTGAGAAATAGCGATTGGGACATAGGCATGTACGCTAACTGGGCGACTAACCGAAATTTAGTCACGAATCTCGCCGGGACAGAAACCATCGATCTCTCGGGAGGATCTGTTAGCTCGAGAGCAATAGAGGGACATCCCATTGGCGTATTGTATGGGACAGGGTCTCAGACTAATGCCGATGGTTCATTCATGTTAGATGACAATGGATTCCCTCAGATCACGCTTAGTCCTATCGTTTTGGGAGATCCTAATCCTGATTGGAGAGGAGGTCTTGGTATCAGAGCTAACTATAAAGGCATTGCCCTCAATGTGCTGGTCGAGCACTCTCAAGGAGGTGATTTTATGCCTAGAACTTTACACGTCTTAAATAGATTTGGCACGACAGCGATTACGGCGAATAGAGTCACATTGACACAAGACTTAGTGAATTATGGTGGAAATGTGATACCATCAGGTACGACTGTCAGAGGCAACATTCAAAATTTTGGAGGTGGCGATGTGCTTTTAGACGAAAGCTGGTATCGCACAGGTATTGGAGGAGGATTTGGTGATGGACAAGCTTATAATTTTTCTTTGTATGATGCCACATTCACCAGATTCAGAGAGCTTTCTATAGGCTACTCTATTAAGAGTGACTGGCTACAAGACAAGGCCAAATTAGGCTCTGTGGATCTTGCATTTGCCGGACGTAATCTCGTGCTTTGGGATAGTATTCCTGGAGTGGATCCAGAGATTAACCAGACTGGTGTCGGGAATGGCGCAGGGCTGGATTATTTCACCAATCCGAGTACACGCTCATTCGTGTTCTCATTAACGATCAATTATTAATCATGAATTTGCTTAAAATGAATCTAATAAAAAATATATATAAAGGATTATTCTTTGCGATAGCATTGCTGATGGTCTCTTGTGAGAGCATTGTAGAGGATATCAATGATGACCCAAATGGTCTGGTCATAGAAGAGGTAGATGCAGCTTTATTTTTGACAGGTGCACAGTTAGCTAATGCACTGGCACAAGCCGGACATGCGAATCGAATGGCAGGTATGTGGAGCGGTCAGCTGATTGGTTATGCTTCTGTCTATGGTAATGCTTACGGCTATAATATCTCGACAGCCGAGGCTAATACGACATGGAATCGAATTTACATCAGTGTGATCCCACAGGTCAGACATATTGCTAATATTTCTGATGCTGATCCGCTATTAAAAGGGATATCTAAAGTTTTGGAAGCACATGCGATTGGTACAGCAGCCTCATTGTTTGGAGATGTACCTTACTCACAAGTGAATCAAGAAGAGATAGATGATCCGGTCTTTGATGGGCAGATTACTGTGATAGATGCTGCGATCAGTCTGTTAGATAGTGGCATCAGTGATCTGAATTCGACACCTGGAAGAGGCCTTTCTCAAGACATCTATTACAATGGTAATTCTGCAAAGTGGCTGGAAGCGGCGCATACCTTGAAGGCACGCTACCACATGTATAAGCGTGACTACTCATCAGCTTATGCTGCTGCGCTGAGTGGCATTTCCAGTTCTGATAATACCATGAGCTATGAACCCTTAAACTCTCAGACGGGAGATCAAAATTTGTTTTATACGATCCTTGATGGTTCGAGAGCTGGTGATATTGGTTCTGTCGGAAGTTATCTGTCTCTCATGTTGGCAGACTCGACGGAGGTATACAGAGGTAATGCTAAGACGGTAGAGACTGCAAGAGCAGCGTATTACACCATTGATGAAAATACGGCCAGTAATAATCAAGGGATTATAGAAGCTGGAGAAGCTCACCAATTAGTCAGTTTTGAAGAGAATCATCTCATTCTCGCAGAAGCTGGCGCCAGAACTGCTGGCTTCGATACAGGCTTACAGCACTTGAATGAATTCAGAGCTTGGCTCAATGGTGGTGGTCGCCTGAATGCTAATTTCTCTGATCTGGAGTATCTCTATGAGGCCTATGAAGCGGCAGATTTTGCAGCGGGTGGTATGGAGAATGCCGATGGAATCGCAGATGACAGAGCCTTGTTAAGAGAGATTGTTGAAGAGAGATATGTATCTGGATTTGGTCAGTACATGCCCTTTGATGATGCCAGACGATTGAGAAAGTCCGATACTGATGTATTGGTACCTTTTCCATTAAATACAGCTACAGCATCTGTACATCCAGAGCGCTACCCCTATGCAGATGGAGAGCTCAATGCAAATGAAAATGCTCCGGGAGAAGATCCTGGCATATTCACAAAGACACCCGTCAACCAATAAAAGGTAATGGCGTAAAATGATATGACATCTCTCATCTAAGTCTTGTAGATGAGAGATTTTTTTATTTTTAATTTGACCAGTAGCTTTTGGCCAGTGCTATCATTCGAGCAAGAAACTTGTTGGTTGTTTTCTTTTAAGTCCCTTATCAGAGCTACACGTTTGACAGTCTATCACGTAAATAATGAAGACACCCAAGTGGATGAGTAAACTTAGTTATTTGCTGATTGGCATTTCGCCTCAGAATTTAAACACATGAAAAAAATCTTCTTTGCATTACTCTTGATATTGTTACTGGCTATTCTATTGTTTGTTCTCTGGCCTTCTCCCATATCCGCAGTAGCTTGGACGCCTCCTGTGAGTCAGGGATTCACTGGGCCTTTTGAAAAGAACGAGCGCTTGGATGAGATGCGCTTTTTGGTGCAGGATGAATGCATTGGCTGCGAAGCACCGGTGATCAGTCCTGACGGAAAGTACATTTATGCAGGGGAGAGTGATGGAGACATCTTGAGGTTTGACATTGGCGGAGGTGCCTCGACACTGATTAATAACACTGGGGGACGACCCCTGGGGCTACACTTTAGTCCTGATGGTGATCTGATCATAGCGGATGCTAAGCGTGGATTATTACGATGTGATCTACAATCAGGAGATATGGAAATCTTGACGAATGCCTATCAGGATGAGCAGATGGGTTTTGTGGATGATCTTGATATTGATTCTTCTGGCGTCATCTATTTCTCTGATGCATCTGAGAAGTATGGATATGATCAAGTGATACATGACCTTATGGAGCACCAAGCTCACGGTGCGCTCTATGCTTATGATCCCGCGACTAAGACTACTTCTAGGTTATTGGACGATTTATATTTTGCTAATGGTGTGGCACTGGCAGAGGACGAATCGTATCTCCTGTTTAATGAGACTGGTCTCTATAGCGTATCTAAGTACTGGCTGAAGGGTGCCAAGAAGGGGACAAGAGAATATGTATTTGATAATTTACCAGGATTCCCTGATAACATCAGGACTGGTGGGGATGGCATATTTTGGTTGACCTTAGTCTCTCCCAGAGACCCAGCGCTCGATGACCTGATGCCAAAGCCAGGGATGAGAAATCTAATCATGAAGCTGCCAAAGTCTATACAGCCTGCAGCAACACATTATGGCTGTATCGTCGGTATCACAGGCGATGGTGAGGTGAAGTATAACTTCCAAAGTTCTGATCCTGCCTTCGTAGAAATCACCTGTGTACAGCCTTACAAGGACAAAATTTACCTGGGATCTCTGGTGGATACTGGCATAAGCTATATACAATTGTAAACTATTTACAAATACTCTACATTAGCTGGAAGTATCAAATACAGCTATTAAGTATCTGATAGTCAGTGATTTATAGGCTTAATTTTGCCAATTTGATTGATTTGTAATTGTAGTGTTTTTGTGGAAATATGTAGATAATGTAGAGAAGCCCTTGACTCGTGTAGTAAATCTGTCATATATTTGTAGTGTCATTATTACTTACCGTGGGCGTTGTTGTTTTTGTCAAATTCAAAATTCAATAACAATGCAAGTTTCAAAATTCAATCTTCCTGCCATCATCAACACACTTCAATTAGTTGGTATTTTCGCTATGGGTGTGTTCTTCATCGTTACTCAGACTTTCGGATAGTCCTCATTTTTACTTTATCACCATTCATACCCAAACAAGATGACCAGAATCCAAGCCATCCTCAACAAAGAAGAATTTATCAATCACCTACAGCTCGCTGCCATCTTCAGTATGTCAGTCTACTTTATCTTATCTCAGACTTTTGGGTAAACGCAGGTGGTCATTACCACAAACACACAGCTACGCTAAAAGATATCCGCCAAGGATAAGTAAGACAGCGTTCTGTTTTATTGGCGCCTCGATTCACTTTTTATAATCTAACACTGCTTCCCCACCTTATCACCACAGGCCGTTGTCGAACCTTTCCTATTTCCTGAAGTATATCGTGTGAACTAAAGAAAAGAATTGTGGGAAAGAAGATCATCATCAACGCATTGCAAGACATCATTGACAGGCTACAGCAGTCTGGAAATGGATATGAAAACAACGATTCGCTGACCTCTCAATCAGTATCCATCGGCTGGATCATGGACTCTCCGCTCACCGAAAAAGTCAAGTCACTAATCAATCACAAAGACTTTATCAATCACGTAATCGTAGCTGCCATTTTTATCTGGGCTTTCTACTTCCTTCTGGTCCAACAATTTGGGTAAGACGCCATACCCACGAGGCCAGATGCAGAAACAAGTTCGGCTTGACACAGTGCCGTAAGATGCCGAAACAAGATCAGCATTACGATACTACCAGATGCTGAAACAAGCCCGCCGATCAGTAAGGCAGAATCAACATGACTCAGCGCTTTTGCTTTAGAGATCACCGCAACAATAAATCATCGCCTCAACACATCAAAAGTTCATTTTTTCAAAAAATCAAAATACTGCTGCAAAATGGCTTCATTCGCTTCATGCAGGGTCATGATTTCTAAAATAGCGGGCCGTTCAAAGCTAGTGGTGTAGAGCCAGTCGAGTGCTGAAATAAGTTCGGTCTCAGAGCCTGCCTGTCGGTACGGAGAATGAAAGGCGCGAGCAATGTGCTCAGCTGTGTATGATTGCTCTGTGGCAAAAAATTCTTTGTACTGTGCTGTGCTGCCAGGCCCTGGTATAATCTTAAAAATGCCCCCACCACCATTATTAATGACGATGATCCTCAGTTGATTTTCCAGGTATTGATTCCATAATGCATTGGAGTCGTACATGAAGGCTAAGTCACCCGTGATGATCGTAGTCAGCCTCTTACTGGCGTGAGCAGCACCTGCAGCTGTGGATGTGCATCCATCGATACCGCTTACACCTCGATTACAATAATAATGTATATCCTTTCTTTGATTGAAAAGCTGGGTGTATCGGATAGGAGAGCTGTTGGCGACGTGCAAATCTGAATTAGCGGGTACGCTGCGAAGTACATGGTCGAAGACCTTCAGATCAGACCAGGGACATCCTTCAAGAAAGCCATCATGACTGCTGCTGGTGGACTCATGGTGACTCTTCCATCGCTGCTGGTATTCAGAAGCACGCGCAGGCAGTTGCTGGATGACTGAAAGGAAGTTCAATGCAGAGGTTTGAATGTGCATTGAGAGGCTCTCATAAGTATCTAATGCATAGTCTTGCTCATTAACAAACCAGTGCGCTTTAGGCTTATGATTGATGAAGAGTTGTTTTATTTTTTTCGATATAATGGCGTCACCCAAAGATATGATCAGGTCTGGGATAATTTCCTCCACTGCCGCATCGGAGAAGGTGGTAATCATCCTGTCGATACAGGGATTTACTTGGTTAGATTTTACATTAGAAGTATTCTCTGAAATGATGGCTATATCTTTTCGCCCAGCGAGTTCTCTGAGCACTTGATGTATCTGGTCACTGGGCATGGACTGTCCATAGATGATCAGCTTCTTTTCGTACTGGTCCCACTTTGTAGAGATAAGCTTTATGATTTCGCTTTGTGATAAAGTGTTGTCATTTTTTGCGCTTGTGAGGTCCAGATCATCATAGGCGGTGTATTCTACCTGTTGATACAGGGGTTCTTTCAGAGGAAAATTAATGTGGACAGGTCCCATGGCGCTTAGGCTACAAGTATCAATGGCTTCTGAGATCAGTCGATCATTTGCCTGTAAGTCCGCTATTTCTACTGCCTCCTGCTGCAGCTGATAACTGGCTTTAATGTAGTTAGCATAGACATCTTTTTGACGCATGGTCTGGCCTGCGCCTTGGTCTATTTTTTCTACTGGTCGGTCAGCGGTGATGACGAGTAGCGGTATCTTTTGGTAGTAGGCCTCTACGATAGCGGGAGCATAATTCACCGCGGCGCTGCCTGATGTACAGCAGATCATGACAGGTCGTTGCAGCTGCTGTGCCATGCCCATCGCGAAGAATCCAGCGACTCTTTCGTCTGGTATGGTGATGCAATTAAAATCTGGATCGCCAGCAAAAGTGATGACCAAAGGAGAGTTACGCGAGCCAGGAGAAAAGACCACGTCTGTGATTCCCTTGTGCTTGCAGATTTGGACGAGACGCTGGACGCCTGGTTTGTCAGATACCATCAGCCGTGATATGAGCGTCTTCAATCACTTGCAGGAGAGTCTTACTTTTTAGTTCTGTCTCTCTCCACTCATCCTCTGGCACGGAGGCGGCAGTGTACCCTCCACCCACATAAAGTGCTACGGCATCTGAGTAGAGCTGCATGCACCTCAGATTGATGAAGAGCCTGGTCCTGTGTGAGCTGCGAGGCCCCAGAAAACCACAGTAGTAGTCTCTGTCGTGGCTCTCAATGGATTGTATGAGTGCTAAGGCCTGATCGATGGGATATCCAGAGATGGCTGGTCCAGGATGAAGGCTCAGAGCTACATCTACTGGGTCTATCTGTTCTGTGGAGCTGAAGACTGATTTTAGATGATAGACATTTCCTGCTTTGGATGTCTTAGGGCCAGATAGCGTGTAGCTGATCTCTTTTTCTGTGAGCTTAGCGGCTACGTAGTCTACGATGATGGCTTGTTCTTCGATCTCTTTTTGGCCCCATTCTACCGTGTCATGGTGGACATCGGGCACAGCCTGAGTACCCGCTAAGGCGACAGTGCTGAATCCTGACCGATTACTTTCTAATAAGACTTCTGGTGAGGCACCCATCCAGCTTCCTTCGCCTGGCACGTTAAAAAAATAGCAGAAGGCTTTCGGGTAGGTATCCACCAGCTGCTGATAGATGTTCACGTAGTTAGGACGCTCTACTGATTCTATTTTGATTCTGGATAGGATGGCTTTGCGCAGCTTGCCAGCTTGGAGTGTGCTGTGCAGCTCGCGGGCTTGCTGCATGTAGGCTGATTGTGATGTAGCGCTCAGAGTGCATGTCCTGGACGTAGAAAATTCTACCTCAGGATCCGCAATGACTTGATCAGTCTTGATAATCGTGGTCGGAATCTGGTGTCTTATGAAGGGGTGGATGACGAACTCATGCTGAGATGCATTGTCATCATGTCTGTAAAGATCGATGCTACGACTACCTGGCATACTACACATGACAAATAAATCATCATCGCTAAAATTATACTTCTCTTTTGCCATACTCTTTAAACAACGATCAAGACTTCAAAGTTTGCATAACTGTTTCATTTCGCCTAATTTTTCCTGTGCTCGTGTATTGGAAAACGGGGCAAAGATGGACCTGCTTGGGCCTTTTTGCGCCTGTCAACTTAGCTAAGTGCTGTAATACCTCGTTTCTAATGGAAGGATCGCTGGATTCTATGAATAATTCTACTCTTTCGCCCAAGACATCATCAGGGACTCCGTATACAAAAAATGGCACCCGAATCTCAGTGGATAGTAAGTGCTCCAGTGACTCGGGATGAATCTTGATGCCGCCAGAATTAATGACATTATCCTGTCGGCCCAACCATGAAAATGATTGATCAGAATGCAGGTCCACGATATCAGTGGTGTGAAGCACATCGGGCAGATGATCAGCATCAATGATCAGAGAGCCATGCTCATTTTGCCTAAAGCTCACCCCTGGAAGGGCTTGGTAGGCCTCTGATGCGTCGGCTCCATTCAGTCTTCTGACCGCTATATGGGTGATGGTCTCTGTCATCCCGTAGCCAATAAAGATCTGGTTTTCTAAAGCTTCTATCTGTCGCTGTAGGGCAGGGGATACTGGCCCACCTCCTAGGAGTATGTTTTTTATGAATTCTAATTTGTCAGGTGTTTCTGTCAATATCTGGCTCAGCTGGTGGGGCGTCAAGGCAATGAAGTCAATGGCCCGATCAAGACCACTGATGGGGTTGCTGCTGGGCCTGGTGACGATTAAGTCCCAATCCAATGTGATGGCTCTGATCAGCATCATCTTCCCCGCAATGAAGGAGTAGGGTAGGCAGGCCAAAGCTGTGGTGCCCGAGCCCAGGCCAAAGTAAGTGCCCGTCTTCTGAGCACTGGCTCGCATGGCTGACTTGGTATGTGATATGAGCTGTGGTGTGCCAGTGGATCCAGATGTGGTCACGCTGATGGTCTCTTCATCATTGTGCCAGTCATGCAGCAGACTCCCTGCATCACGCTGCCATGCTTGATCAGACTGCAGCAGCTTTGTGCAAAGCTGATCTGTCGTCTCAGTAGTGTAGCTATGGCGGTCTATGGTCAGCTTCATAAATCAAAGATTGTATCCCATGTAGCACGGGGATCGTAGTGAATGTATTGACCTCTGAGGTGGAGAGGACTTTGGATATTATTTTCGTAGAGCTGCCCGGTACCTAGGCCTTGAGGCATGTCAGGCTGCTTCTGGTAGGCCCACTGGCTGATGGCGCTGAGGCCTACATTGGACTCCAGTGCGGAGGTGGCCCACCACTTTATGTTCAATTTTTTGGCGATCTCGATCCAGTTATCAGCCTGGCCTAAGCCACCAAGTAGGCTTGGCTTAAGGATGATGTATTGGGGCATGATTTCCTGGAGCAGCTTCTTCCGATCAGCCAGACTGCTGACACCGATCAGCTCTTCATCCAGAGCGATATCCAGGGGCGTCAGCTGGCACAGTCGGGCCATTTCTGCAGCTTGTCCCTGGCGGATGGGTTGCTCTATGGAGTGGAGCTGGTATTCAGATAGTTGCTTGAGTTTTTCCAGGGCTTCTGAAGGAGCGAAGGCGCCATTAGCATCCACACGCAGCTCTATGTCCGAGGGGCTGAAGTGTGATCTGATATAGCTCAGGAGTGCAAGTTCCTCTTGGAAATCGATGGCTCCTATTTTGAGTTTTATGCACTGATATCCCTGTTCTATTTTCGCCTTGATCTGGTCAAACATGTAGCTCTTCTCTCCCATCCAGATGAGGCCATTGATCAGGATGCCTGCATCGCCATTGGTGAATGCTGAAGGCTGTAATATATGAGCTCCGTCTACCTCCATGTCCAGCATCGCCATCTCGATAGCGGTCTGGATGGCGGGGAAGCTGTGGTATATTTCTTCGTAGTCATTGATCTTGTTAGTAGGATGCTTACAAAATCCGGATAGCTCGGCCTCTATCTGCTGCGGATCGTCCAGACTCAGCCCCTCTATGATGGAGCACTCGCCTATGCCGCTGCGTCCCGACGTCTCATCTCGTATTTCAAGGAACCAACTGTCTTTAGTCCTCAGAATTCCACGTGAAGTGCCGGAGGGTATTTTGAAGCTCAGGCGGTGTTTTTTGAATTTTGCTTTTATCATAGTTAGACTAAGGCTGCCTCATATTTATTAGTCAAAGAAAATGCTTTATGGAGAAACATCATACTTTTGGAATTGTTACACAGACCTATGATCAAACATTGGATTACAGCTTTTCGCCTGCGTACCCTGCCTCTTGGGGTGGCATCGATAGCTATGTCAGGCATATTTGCTTATGCTGACGGGCAGTTCAGTGCTTTGATATTTGGGCTGACGCTTCTGACTACAGTCTTATTGCAGATACTTTCCAATCTGGCCAATGACTATGGTGACAGCATTAATGGTGCTGACAATGAATACCGAGAAGGGCCCGACAGACAAACTCAAACAGCTGTGATTTCTGCTGAGCAGATGAAACTGGCTATCACGCTGATGGTGGGTCTGACATTGCTGTCAGGCATCACTTTGCTCTATATCTCTGGCCTATCCCTGCAGCTCATTGGACTCTTTTTATTGTTGGGTATTGTCTGCATCATAGCTGCGATCAGGTATACAGCTGGGGACAATCCCTACGGCTATGCTGGTCTGGGGGATCTATCTGTGCTGGTATTTTTTGGTTGGGTGGGCATCTTAGGAGCCTACTATCTGCAGACGCAGGCATTCCAGTGGCGATACCTTCTGCCAGCTACCAGCTGCGGGCTCTTCATGGCGGCAGTGCTCAATGTGAATAATATTAGAGACATCTATTCTGATGAGAAGGCTGGAAAGTACTCCATTCCAGTAAGATTAGGGCGGAGCAAAGCTGTGCTTTATCACTGGTTTTTATTGGCTTTTGGATTAGCTCTTTCAGTAGTGTTCGTTTGCTTGGACTTTCGCCAGTATTATCAATTTCTGTTTTTGATCATTGTGCCTTTACTAATCATCAATGGAAAGTCTGTGAAATATAAGACTGAAGCCATGCAGTTGGATCCTTATCTGAAGCAAATGGTCCTGACCACGATACTTTTTGTCATTACTTTTGGTGCTGGCCACCTCATCAGCCATATTTAGAATTGGTCTAAGAACTCTTTGCCCGATTATTGCATTGATTTCATTTTACATAAGCCGATAAAATATTGAATATGGATTTACCAAAAATAGCTGGAAAAGCACCGATCAAACATGAAGCAGAAGCAGGAAAAACCTATGCCTGGTGTACCTGCGGACTATCAGATAAGCAGCCTTTCTGCAATGGCGCACACAGAGACAGCGAGATGACTAATCTAAAAGTAGCTGAAGAAACATCTAAGGATGTATGGCTCTGCACCTGCAAGCAAACTAAAAATCCTCCGTACTGCGATGGCAGCCACAAGGGCTTAGAATAGCTAACAGCAGTTTTTCTGCGATAAAATACGACATAGAGGAATATTAGCTTTCATCAAACAAGTGTTGTCTATGCATTGTTAGGTAGCTCATGATGTTCATGTTAATATTTCTCTTTATGATGCCGACAGAAGCTGATTTCACCCTCATAGATTTTTCAGATGAGACTCGCACTGACCAGTGGAGAGTGGTGGATGATGTAGTGATGGGCGGCAGATCAGCTGGTGAGTTCCAAATTAATGAAGAAGGCTTTGGTGTTTTCCAAGGCAGCGTCTCATTAGAAAATAATGGCGGATTCTCTTCCGTCAGAGCCCT
>CALFUK010000096.1 GCA_937929945.1 uncultured Saprospiraceae bacterium | reverse complement strand
TGAGCTATAACTCTTGGGATGGCAAGACCTGGTCTGAGAAGCCAAAGATCATGATCCACCATTGTATGAATCACTCGACGTACTATCGCGACCAAATCATCACCATGGCCAGACAGTTGGGTATGTTGGAAGGTATTCCGAGCACGGATTTATTATACTACAGCCGAGAAGTGGGCAGATAGGCATGCATTATTACTGCATTATGAATTTGGATATAACTACAAGAAGGTGGTCTTCCCACTATACAGATTAGACTTAACTTAGAGGTGACTTCTTATAATAGCCATCATAGTGATGGACAAATAGAATCACTAACCAAACATTTTAGAAATGGGCTCTTTGTCGAGGAAGCTAAGTGCCTGAAGTATAGCCTGTGCTTTTCGCCAGTGATGGTATGCAGGCTTCTCTTAATAACAGAAGAAACTCAGCTTTCTCCTTGATAGTAAGACTTAAAAATACGCTTAGCTAATTCACATGTAGATTATCATAATGAGTTACTTCATAGCACAGAAGACAATTCATATTAAAAGACTAATTATATATTTTTTACTCATGAGAAATGTACCATTTTAGCTTTCTATGGCTATTTTGTCAAGCTAAATGTTTCATTTTCAGTGAAATATGACATTGAGAACATCTTTTGCTGCACCAGAAATGTTTTTCGCGACAGATTACATATTAATTAAAAATATAATATATAATTCGTTAATTTTGAGTGATTAATTCTAAATATCGACTAAAGTTTCAAAACCATGAACAAAATTTTATTTGTCTTTCTATTGATGAATCTGAATCTAAGCTACGGAGTCTTCGCTACCGACTCCAATTCATCCGAAGACGATGACTTTTTCCAAGGTATGGTATGCCCAGGTGATAAATGGGTAGAGTGTGGGGCTGAGCTCTGGGATCTAAAGATCTATGGCAATGCGCACTTCAAAGATTACAGTAAAACTATTACACTCTACAACCCAGAAGAGAAATGGCACCTGAATGAATGTAACACGGGCTACATCACCAGGACATGGAAGCACAAAGCCTACGGTAAGTGGCATAAATGTGTTCAGACGATTCATGTCGGCACAGGTGGTTCGGACACCAAGATCCACTGGCCTAAGGACGATCTCGTACTGGAAGGATGCAATCCTAGTATCCTGCCAGAGTATCTGCCTAAGTATTATGACGAGCCCAAATTTCACAATGAAGGCTGTGACATGTTGGTCAAATCTTATAAAGATCAGATCTTCTCTTTCGGAGGAGGCTGTAAAAAATTAGTCCGTAAGTGGACTGTGATCAACTGGTGTGAGTACAAGCCTAACTCATGGCCTAAGAAAGGATACTACACGCACAATCAGACCATTAAGATTGTCAATAATAAGGAGCCCGAAGGATATGATAATCCAATGACAGAAGTGAAAGCAACAGATTGTAAAGGCACTTATGTAAAAGTACCAGACTTACACATCAGCGGTGATGTCTGCGGGAATGGATATAAGATCACACATAGCTCGCACTATGCTGATAGAAGCGGATCTGATGCCAGTGGGACATATCCCGTAGGTACACATGTCATACGCTATAAGGTAGAGTATGGATGTGGCTACGATAAGACGATGAAGCAGACCGTTAAAGTGGTGAATAAGACCGCTCCTGTCCCGATCTGTCTCAGTGGACTGTCGGTGGCTCTGATGCCAATAGATGAAGATAACGATGGTATTGTAGAAGATGGAGAAGTCTCGATCTGGGCTAAAGATTTTGACTTTAAGAGCTACAGCCCATGTGATCTGCCCTTGACCTTTTCTTTTTCTCCGACTGAGGTACAAATGTTTAAATCATATAACTGCTCTAATGTAGGTGTCAATAAGCTGACACTCTACACCACGGACAGCAATGGCAATCAATCATCATGTAATGTAGAACTACGCGTACAGAATAACGCCGCCAACATCCCTAACTGTGAGCCAGGGGGACAAGCGGAAGAAGAAGCTGATCAAGATGAGCCTGCCGATACTGGTGATGCAGATGCGGACAGCACTGGCGTGCACATGGACAGCAGCATGTATGTCGTCGATACGCTCATGGGTCAGGACTCAGTCGTGACAGCTGACAGCACGATGGTGATGGACAGCATCATGATGGACAGTACGCTAGTGGATATGGACATAGACAGTACCCACATCAGTGGAGATAGCACTGTGGTAGACAGTACCGTGGTGGACAGTTCAGATGTGGCTCTCGTTTATGGCAGTCTGGTATCAGCTGATGGTGACGCTATGCTCGGATCACAGGTCAGAATAGAAGTCGCAGGCCAGCTGGCTTATGATCGATCAGTAGCGACTGATGACAGTGGTGGATTCTTATTCAGCGATGTACCAAGAGGCCAGATGGTGAGTGTCAGACCGGCGATCAATACTGATCTCGCCGATGGCAAGATCAATACGGCTGACGGTATCATACTATTCGAGCACTTGACAGGTATCAATCGCATTCAGGATCCGTACCAACTTCTAGCAGCGGATGTTGACGGTGACGATGATATAGATTTTGATGATGTAGAATTTTTAGTGGATTACATCACGGGACAGTTAGATGCGCTCCCGAGTACGCCATGGCTGTATGTGGATGCCGCTCAAAATTTTGAAGGTGTGCAAGCGCCATGGTCAGAGCTATTCGAGCAGTATGATGTCATGATCGATCAAGCGGTCAATAAAGTCGACTTCGTCGCGATCCAAGTGGGTAATGTCGGAGATGTAGATCTCGAAAGCAGATCAGACATCAATGACCTGAAACGTAAGATTGCAGAATTCAAAGGTGAGACACAGCAAAAGCTCAGCATCCAGCCGAATCCATTTACGCAAGGATTCAGTCTGTCACTCCATGTGGCTCAGACGCAGAATGCTGACTTGAAGCTATACTCAATAGATGGCAGACTGCTGCACCAACAAGCGGTGTATCTGGCTAAAGGAGATAACAAGATGGAGGTGAACTTAGACCACATCAGCCACACAGGTGCGATCCTGTATCAGCTGGTGACAAATGCTGAAGAGCACAAAGGGAAGCTTTTGAAATTGAAGTAGAAGACTCAATGGAGATATAAATTAGTAAAGCCTACAACGTATTCGTTGTGGGCTTTTTTAGTTTACTTAAATGAGCACCATGCCGAGGAAAAATGAAATTATTGTCATGATAGACCAGGTGAATAAGGATATTTTTTATGCTGTGTCAAGTGATCCATCTGATGTTGTTTGGTTATTTTAAGCTTGTAACCATCATCAGGGATTAGCTATATTATCGCCTCTGGAACATAAAAAAAATAAATGAAATCACTTTTTAAAACAAAGGAAGGAAAGAACGAAATACTAAGTCTTTATGACCAGAAGCTAAAAGAGCTTAACATTCATTCTGAGTACATCGAAGTAGAAACTCGTTTTGGGAAGACCAATATTATTACAACGGGTGAAACGTCACATCCACCGATCATTATCATTCACGGATCGAATGGCTGTGCACCCATTGCTCTTGAAACGTATCCAAGCTTAAGTAAGGCATACAAGGTGTATGCTATAGACGTTTTGGCACAACCAAATAAAAGTGCAGAAACACGATTGAGCATGAAGGATGATTCCTATGGGATATGGATGAATGAGATCATGTCACAGTTGAAGATTGATGGTGTTACGCTGGTGGGTTTTTCTTTTGGTGGATTAGTCATATTAAAAACTCTTGAGTATGATGAAAGTAAGATAAAGGAAGCATTTTTATCCGCACCCGCTTACATTGTAAATGGAAATCCAATAAAGGCATTATTGAAAATTTTCATTCCTATGAAAAGATATATTAAGACTAAAAAGATCAAATATGTGGAAGATTTTTTAGAAGAAGTTTTTACCGATCGTGATGAATTTGCAATTAAGTATCTCTCTAAAGTATTTCTAAACTTTGAGATGGATTTTACACCTGTACCAGTCATTAGTAAAGCAGGAGCTCAAGCAATTAAAACACCGATCACATTGTTTGCTGCAAAAAAAGACATCCTTTTTCCTGGTCATAAATTAATTAAAAGAGCAAAAAAAATATTTCCTTCTCTCAAAAGCAGCATATTATTTGAAGATTCAAAACACGTTCACAGTAGAGCACAAAATGCCGTCATTGAACATGCGATACTTGAAAATACCTAAGGCTAAACTCACAACGATAAAGAAAGGTGTAGGTAACCAAATGTTATAAATCTGAAAGAAATAAAGCAAGAGAGTTCAAAAAGGATATACTCAGATCTTGTATAGCAAAAAGCGAAATGGAGTGAGTATAGAAATTGCTACAATGAGAATTTCACCTAAGATAAAGGACAGACTTAGTATTTTAGCCCCAAGAACTGTCATAACAAATACATATATCATAGAAATCAAGTAAGAGAAGCCGACTACAAAGAGTAATAGATTGCAAGTTATATTGCATCTTTAAGCATAGTACAAAAAGTGTATGGTAAACTAAAACAGATGTCTGCCAGAACAATGATCATTTTGGGTATAGTCGGTTCCTTGATTGTAGGACTTGGTGAGTATCTACTCCATTTTTTACCATCAGGCCCAGGTGGCGAAGTCAGTATGTTGGAACATGTACCGATAGAACGAGCGTCGACAGGTCACTTCTTAGCGATCTTGGGGGCACCCCTATATTTTGTGGGCTATTATGGTCTGAAGCGGTTATTTTATCCGACCAGCCCTAGACTTGCGACCTTGCTCAATGTATTAGGCGTACTGGCATTTTTTATAGGTGGCATCTGGATTTCATCGAGGTATTTTGCAGCTGAAGTATTACAGCGCAGCGCGGGCACACCAGATCATGCATTTTATCTACAGTCTTATGAAGACCATTACCAGATTCTGGTCTGGTGCCTAAGGCTGATTATAGCTGCTTTGTCAATGACCTACATTATTTTAATTATCAAGAACAAACAAGGCCTACCTAAGTGGTTGGCCATTTTTAATCCCATAGTATTACTTGTGATTATTATTTCATCGTTGGTTTGGTTTAAACCTTTAGGTGTTCACTTGGCTCCTACAGCGATGAATGTAACCCATTTTATATTTTTCACACTTATATATTTCTTTGCTAACCAATCAAATATCAATCATGAAGTGGCTTAAGCGAATTCTATTTACAGTACTTATACTACTATTCATTGTCATCATAGCGCTATGGCTCTACATGAAAAATGATGCAAAGAATCCATACGAGGTCCCAGACCCTGTATCCGTAGAAGTTCCCACATTTACAGAAGTGGATTTGGGCTTTAGTCATCAGTACAATGCCAGCCAGCATTTACCAGTCATGGGTGCGGGTGTCATTGACGTGGATGGCGACGGAACACCAGAACTGTGGCTCGGAGGTGGAGGCGGACAGCAAGATGCCTTGTATCGATACGATGGTGAAAAATTCGTAGATATCACTGAGGGTTCGGGTTTTGCTAATAAGGATGAAGCGACCCAGTCTTATGGTCCGACGGTATATGATCTGGATGGCGATGGTGACGAGGACATGCTCGTCTGTCGTGATGATGGCGTCTATCTCTATACGAATCGAGAAGGTAAGTTCAGCTTTCAAAAACTTGATTTGAGCTTTGACGATAAGTCTACCCCGCTTTCCGTGACCTGTGGCGACATCAATGGAGATGGCCTGATTGATTTATTCGTGAGTGCTTATTTACCTAAGGATAAGATGGAGGGCCAAACCATCTTTATGAAAAAGGACTACGGTGCTAATAGCTTGTTATTCGCTAATCGCGGAAATAATAGGTATGAGGATATCACTGACACTGCAGGCCTGCGCTACACCCACAATACATTTTTAGGTGTCTTCGTCGATCTAGATGGAGATCAGCAGGTGGATCTGGCCGTCGCCCATGACACTGGTGAGCCCAGAATATATAAGAATTTGGGCGGAGAAAAATTTCAGATGATGCCCAATCCGCTCACTGGCAAATATGGCTACCCCATGGGAATAGCTGTAGGCGATTACAATCAGGATGGCAGAGCAGACTTATTTTACAGTAATACAGGATCGACGATGCCGACGATGATCTTGAAGGGGGATCTTGATTTAGATCAGCATGAATTCTATGGCAAATGGATCATGCTCAGAAATGAAGGTAATTTCAAATGGACGGAGACAGGTGTCGAGACTGATGTGGCAGATTTTGAATTTTCGTGGGGTGCTATTTTTGAAGACTTTAATTTAGATGGCCGACAAGATTTATCTGTAGCTGAGAATTATGTTGCACTGCCCTTATTTAAATTGGCTAAAGCGCCCTGTCGCTTTTTGCTTAATACGCCAGGCAATAAATTTGTAGCGACTGGTGCAGCTTCTGGTGTAGAAAATCGAAACTACGCCATCAGCCCCATCACCGCCGATTTTAATGATGATGGATACCCTGATCTGGTCTATTCTAATATCTCGGGGACATCAAAAGCATTTATCAGTGAGGGTGGTGATCATAATTTTCTTAAGGTGAGATTAGAACAAACGGCTAAAGCGCTTGGCGCTAAAGTCTCCGTGACTCAGGCTGACGGCTCAGTACTGACGGACTGGCTGACGGTGGCTGAGGGACTGACCAGTGATCAGTCGCACACACTAGTGTTTGGCCTGGGCAAGAGCGGTACTGCTTCGAGTGTCACTGTCGATTATACGGGTGGTACAACGCAGACGATCGATAACCCGAAGGTCAATAGCACTCTGGTAATCAACGAGCTCACTGAAGAAGAAACGCTAGAATAGCAATGCGCTAACCAAGAGACTATATTAATCACGACATCATCTAAGCATCAAATCAGCAGCCGTCTACATCATTTTACTCATAGCCATCATCGGCAGCTATCCCTTAGTCATGAATGAATGGCAGTCAGGAAGTGTATGCCCTAAGATAGCAGGCATACCTGCTTGTTACATTGTCTTTGTGTGTTTTGTTTCAGCCTTCATACTACATTACTTTTCTAAGCACAGGAGCTATTTTTTATTGGTAGTTACTTCTATGTTGGACCCAAGGAACTAAAAAAATAGCTACATACATCCCATATATTCAGATAGCTTTATAATTGCCATACCTATGCAAAGCACTATGAGCATAGGTTTTATCCTTTCTCCAAACCATCTTTCTGGATCATCGTGTAGCACCATTACTTGTCTTTAATCATATTGTAAAACCAAACAAGACCTTTATCAAACTTAGCTCTTGCACGTGAACTCCTGTAGCTTTGCGCATTACTAAAACCAAAATTCTCAGCAATATCTTTGTCTTGGATTCCAAGATGTTCTTTTAAATCCTTCATTTGATCCTTAATCTCCTCACTCCTCACTGTCGTCGGTTGCTTTGGGGTCTTTTTTGACATTATTTTCAATAATTGCTTTACTTAATTGTCTATTAAATCCACCATCAAGTTTTATGTCCTTTTCGGGGATTCTAATGTTTAGCTTTTTCTCAAGCTCTTTTCTTTTTTCTGGCGATAAGCTCATTCCAAGTTAATCGTTTTTGACAGTTAGCTAAAGTTACATCAAATCTGCTACCTTCGCTTAAATCTCTATTGTTATATCTATATGCAGACTCATTCACATAAGATGCTAAATGTTCATCAGACATATGAAAGTAAGTACCTACAATAGTACGCTTAAAGTGCGCCCAAAAGTTCTCTATATTATTAGTATGTGCTTCTCCTTTGACGTATTCACCTGCTGAATGACAAACTATTTCCCTCTCATAAATCTTATCTAAAGACTTATAAGCAGTCCATTCATCCGTCATTACTTTAGTTCCTTTTTCAACTATTGACTCTATGATTGGCTTTATAGTCTTGCTCTGTGTATTCTTTACAGGTATAGCAAATACTTTGCCGTCACGCTGCAATATGCCTAATACCTGGTGTCTTGGACTTGGTGCTACGACCTTGAGCGTTCTTAGTCTTTTTGTTTGAGTGCTTGTTCTTTTCTTTACCGCCGACATATGTTTCGTCAATCTCAACTATTCCAGTGAATGATGGATTCTCCGACTTAAAAACTTCTCTAATTCTATGGAGTAGAAACCAGCTTGCCTTTTGACCTATTTTTAAATCTCTTGCTAACTGGCAAGAGCTGATCCCCCTTTTATGTGAAGTGAATAAATAGATAGCAATAAACCATTTCAATAGTGGGATTTTAGTGTTCTCAAAGATAGTACCCACCTTAACGCTAAACTTCTTGCGGCAAGAATAGCATTTGTATCGCTTACACTTTCCATTTAACACACCAATTCTATCTGATTCACAATGAGGGCAAATCGGTTTACCGTTCCATCTTAACTTAGCCAAATGGTTTTCACAGGCTTCATTAGTCTGGAAAAATAATATCATTTCGTGAAGTGAATCGAAGTCTCTAAGTTGATTTTGTAGCTTACACATAGTATAGTAAATATACTAAAATATATGCAATTGCATATACATAAGCAAGATACTAAGCATAAAATTGTCCTAACAGATAAAATTATCTGAATATTTAAACAACTTTTACTTTAAAAAGATAGTTTTGAATTAAAATAGACCTCACCCCTCAGAAGAGAGGCAAGGTCTTTGCGAGAAGTTAAAGTCTAACACTTTTTCTTTTTGCGAGGACTTGGAGGTCTACGCTTATGAGGTTTTACTTTAACAGTTTTTCTACGTTTGGACATAGTAAAAATTGTATAGTTAAATAATGTGCCATTCAGTTGGCATCACTTGAAAAAGATGGTGGAGGTAGGGGGAATTGAACCCCCATGTCAAGATTTGCAGTCCAGCGCATTAGCCAATTATGCTATACCCCCGTCTTTTTCATTCTAACCGTATGTCAAAAAGGCATCTCAATTTCATCATCGTCTCCGTATTTTCCTACTGTTTCAAATTCTGTATCATTAATAGAATCATCAGAAATTAATTTGATCCCAAATTTCCTGAAACTATTAGCGTAGTTACTTAGATATATGTCGTCTTTAATAGTTTCTTTATCAGATTCAAACCATTCCGCTAATCCGTAAATCTGTTCTCCAAGTTGGTTCTCAAAACAAAGTATTTGCTTCCTTTTAAGCTGCGATAACGCCCCAGATAGGCGGCTAATTACAGTCCTTCTATCCATTTCAGCATCTAAAAAATCTTTCTCGTGAAGCTCGAAAATCCAATCGTATATTGGTTTTGAATCGACCATTTCACTAATAGCACTTAGCGATTCTGTCACCAGTTTAGTCCACTTGAATTTTCTTGACCTTGTTTCTGAAATCTTCTCACCATGTTTTAGGTAATGTAAAAGGTCCTGAGCCTCTTTGACTTGCTCAAGCCATGTATTAACTTTATCCTCAGTAGCTATTATCAAAATCTCTTTTTGGGTTTCGGATAGATCGTTTAAGTCCATTTTACTTGATTTTTTCGGCATTTTAAACTACATTTACATCAATAAAAAAGGCTTCTGAGTTATACTCAGTTCCAAAATATTCCTGCCCTCAAAGTTCGTACCTTTGGGGGCTTTTTCATATAGAATGACAAAGCCCACGGACATCTGATATAAATTTACAATATTATATCTACCCAATCAAGTATAAGAGGGAATAAAAAAAATAGCGGACAAAATAAGGACGATGTAGGGGTATGTAGGTGTTAGTTTAATTTGTGGGTCCAACTTCGAACTAACTACCTTTTTATTTAGCCATTTGTGTATCTGCCTTATTAGCTAAGCTGCTTGATATGAAATCTCGATAGAGCTATAACGCGGATGAATCATTTGTTCTGGTCTTTGTCCTTCTCGTAGAAATAAAGCAATTATAATTTACACTTCTTTTCGATTCGTTCTTTCAATTTCATTACTTTAAAGCAGCCATTTTATAAACTGTAGGCAATGAAAAAATTAGTAGCATCATGTATAGCTCTATTGTTCTGTCAACTCATCACAGCGCAAAGTGAATCGATTGATAGCATCAGCTTAGACACCACTAAACGAGCGACAAAGGAACTGCCCTTAGAGCCAGAAAGAGAATTCTTACTCACTACCTCTGAAGGGACCTGGATGTCACTGGATGTCAGTCCCGATGGATCACAGATAGCCTTTGATCTACTCGGCGATATTTATACCATCCCCATAGCAGGTGGTCAGGCGACTAAGCTGATAGGAGACCTGTCATTTGAAAGCCACCCTAAGTATAGCCCAGACGGTAAGATGATCTTGGTCACCTCTGACCGCAGTGGCTCTGAGAATATGTGGACCTACGAGATAGACAGCTCCGAGTGGCACCAGATCACTAAAGACAGTGACAAGCATTATCAGTCTGGTGAGTGGACACCTGATGGGGAGTACATCGTAGCCAGTAAGGGCAATCGCAACTGGAAGCTGCACATGTACCATAAAGATGGTGGCAGTGGCGCGCAGCTGGTGAAAAAGCCAGAGACGATGAAGCTCTCAGAACCCACCTTTGGGCCGGACGAAAGATACATCTGGTGTTCTACTCGAAAGGGTGCCTGGAATTATAACGCCCAGCTGCCCCAATATCAGCTGGCTACTTATGACAGAGAGACAGGAGAGCTGGAGCGTAAGACGAGTCGGTATGGATCGGCCTTTGCGCCGACACTATCGCCTGACGGTCAGTGGCTCGTGTACGTCACTAGACATAATGCGCAGTCTGGCATCATCAAGCGCCACCTACAGACCGGCGCAGAAGAGTGGCTGGCATACCCAGTACAGCGAGATGATCAAGAGTCTATCGCACCTCTCGGGGTCTATCCAGCGATGAGCTTCACTCCTGATAGTAAAGCGCTCATCGCCTCTTACGGTGGCAAGATCAATCACATCGACATCAATACGAATGCAGCCAAAGTCATCCCGTTTCAGGTATCTGATACGGTGCGCTATGGCCCGCGAGTCAAATTTGATTACAGGATTTCAGACAGTACGAAGATGATCGTCACTCAGATCAGAGATACGCGTGTATCGCCTGATGGTAAGAAGTTGGCTTTCACCTCACTGAATCGGCTCTACATCATGAACCTTCCTGATGGGACACCACAGCGAGTTACAACTCATGACTTCACAGAGGCGATGCCGACCTGGAGCCCTGACAGTCGTCAGCTCGTCTTCGCAACCTGGGAAGAGGATGGAGGCCACCTCTACAAGGTGAATGCTGCTGCTGGATCGCCAGTAACTCAACTGACACAGACAAAAGGCTATTATCTGAATCCATCGTGGGATGCGAATACCAACCGGATAGCCTTTGAAAGCGATGCCGCACAGACCTTCATCGATGCCATCTCACCATTTGCCTTAGGGTCGGGTAGAAAGTTGTCTTGGGTCTCATCGACTGGGGGAGAGGCGCACTATATCGATCATGCACATGGCAGGTATAATATGCACTTTGTAAAAAACAAAGAGCGGATCTACCTGAATCATGCGAGCAAGGGCCTGATCAGCATGCGCTGGGATGGTACAGATGAGAAAGAGCACCTCAAGGTGACTGGCGTCACGACTTACCCTGCAGAATTAGGGCATGCTCACTGTCTACTGGCAGCGACAGAGACCGAACCTCAGAAAAAGCCTTCCAGAGCATCGATCATGACTATGGCACCCGTCGGAAGTTATGTCATGGCAAAAATCAATAATGACATCTATCGAGTGGCTGTACCCATGATCGGAGGAGAGGTGCCGACCATTAATGTCGCTAAGCCAGAGAGCTCTTCATTTCCATCGGACAAGTTAACTATGACGGGTGGAGAATTTCCACACTGGTCTGATGATGCCAATCACATCCACTGGTCTATCGGCAACGCACTCTTGTCCTATGATGTCAAAGAAGCGCAGAAAATCAAACTGGAGCTGAAAGAGAAAAAGGAGGCCGAAGAAGAGAAAAAGAAAGCAGCCGAAAAAGAGGAAGAAAAAGAAGCCGAGGAAACAGAGGAAGAGGATGACGATGAAGAAGACGAATCATACAAACCATCTGAGCAGCGCATCGAAGTATGGGTAGATCGAGATATCCCCCAATCCAGCATCTTAATGCAGGGAGCCAAGATCATCACGATGAATGGAGATGAAGTCATAGATAAGGGTGATATCCTAGTAGTGAATAATCGCATCAAAGCCGTCGGCCCGAGCGGCAGCATCTCGACTGAAGCAGGGACTGAACTGCGCGATATGACAGGCAAGACGATCGTGCCGGGCTTCGTCGATGTCCATGCGCACATGTGGCCTACCTGGGGCTTGCACAAAAATAATGTTTGGATCTACGCGGCTAATCTCGCCTATGGCGTGACGACCACGCGCGACCCGCAGACGGCCACCACAGACGTGCTCACCTATGAGGACATGGTGGAGTCAGGTAGCATCCCTGGCCCAAGGATCTATTCTACTGGTCCAGGCGTTGGCTTTTGGTCTTATAAGATGACCAGTAAAGAGCACGTGGATAGTGTCATGACTCAGTACTCTAGATACTATGATACGAAGACAATTAAAATGTACCTCGTCGGCAATCGCCAGCACAGACAGTGGGTGATTCAGTCAGCTAAAGAGCAGGGCATCATGCCGACGACCGAGGGCGGTCTGGATATGAAGCTCAATATCACCCAGCTGTTGGACGGTTATCCTGGGCATGAGCACGCACTACCCATTTACCCTATCTATGATGATCTGGCGAAGCTCATCGCTGAGTCACGCATGTCTGTGACACCGACTATGCTGGTGGCATATGGAGGCCCCTGGGCAGAGAATTATTTCTACAGTCGAGAAAATCCGCAGTATGATGAGAAGCTCAATCACTTTACCCCCAAGGCAGAACTGGACGCCAAGACCAGACGCAGGCCGGGCTGGTTCATGGACGAAGAGCACGTCTTCCAGAAGCACGCAGAGTCCTGCAATAAGATCGTGGAGCATGGCGGTATCGTCGGCATCGGCTCTCATGGCCAGCTGCAAGGGCTAGGCTATCACTGGGAGCTATGGGCAGTCGCTTCGGGCGGTATGTCTAACCACAACGCACTGCGTGCAGCCACAATCTTGGGAGCAGAAGCCATTGGCCTAGAGAAAGACCTGGGCTCGATAGAAGCAGGTAAGCTCGCCGATTTAGTCATTTTGGATGCCGACCCGCTCGAGAATCTAAGACATACGAATACCATCAATCTGGTCATGAAGAATGGACGGCTCTATGATGGGAATACCATTGATGAAGTCTATCCCAGACAAGTGAAAGCGCCATCGTTTTTTGATCGCGGGGATGTACCGCCAGGTGGACTGCCAGGGCTTAGGGAGTAGGCTAGGCCTTTTTAAAGCTATGATATTTAAAAAGCATAGCTGCTGAATAATTGAAAAGAGAAATCACGACTTGGTGTGCTAAGACTCAGTCAGATCAAAAGTAGATCAGCACGGACTATTA
>CALFUK010000095.1 GCA_937929945.1 uncultured Saprospiraceae bacterium | reverse complement strand
ACATCCGATTTTGCTAAGATTGCTTTAATTCTTTATGTTGCCAGGTCGCTTTCGTTGAAGCAGGAGGTAATTAAGGATTTACGCAGTGCATTTTTACCCATCATTGTTCCAGTAGTATTTGTCTGTGGATTAATTGCACCTGATGATTTATCTACTTCGGTATTGCTGTTCGCGACATGTCTGATTATGATGTTTATTGGGAGGGTGTCATTAAAATACATCGCCTTGCTGTTGTTGTTAGGGGCGACGGTCTTTGGACTAATTGTGGCTTTAGGTCACTTTTTTCCTGAGACAGTGAGATTAGATACATGGACATCGCGGGTCAATAGTTTTTTAGATCCTGTAGGTGCTGATAATTTTCAAGTGAATGAATCAAAGGTGGCAATTGCTAATGGAGGCTGGTTAGGTCTGGGTCCAGGTAACAGCATGCAGCGTAATATTTTACCTTATGCATATGCTGATTTCATATTTGCGATCATTTGTGAAGAGTATGGTCTGACAGGAGGCATATTCATTATGGGCTTATATCTATGGTTATTATTTAGATGCATAGTCATGGTGACGAAGTGTCCTAAGACCTTCGGCGCTATTTTAGCCATGGGCTTGTGCCTGAATATTGTTATCCAAGCTTTTGCAAATATTGCTGTATCGGTAAATCTGGTGCCTGTGACTGGACTGAATTTACCCTTGATCAGTATGGGAGGGACTTCAGTCGTCTTCACCTGTATGTCACTCGGAGTGATATTGAGCGTGAGTAAGTTTGTGGAGGAGGCGCACTATGATAATACCAGGCTGGCTAAAATCGAAGCGCGCGATGCGAATAGTATTTAGCGGTGGCGGCACAGGCGGCCACGTGTTTCCAGCTATTGCGATAGCTGATGCAGTAAGAAGAAAATTACCAGATGCAGAGATATTATTTATCGGAGCGCTAGGCAAGTTAGAAATGGATAGAGTCCCGAAAGCGGGCTATCCTATAAAAGGTCTATGGATCAGTGGGTTTCACCGTAAATGGACATTGAAAAATATGATGTTTCCGATTAAGCTGATTTATAGTTTATTCAAATCTTGGAGGATTCTAAAAAAGTTCAAGCCAGATGTAATCGTAGGAGTTGGTGGTTTTGCTAGTGGTCCTGCCTTACATATTGCTTCTTTGATGAAGATCCCGAGTTTGATTCAAGAGCAGAATTCTTATCCGGGATTTACCAATCGGTTTTTATCTGATAAAGTGGATAAAATCTGTGTGGCCTATGAAAATATGGATAAGTATTTTCCAGTGGATAAAATCATCTTGACGGGCAATCCTGTACGCGATGAGATTTCTAATCTCCAGATCAGCCGACAAGATGCGATTAAGCATTTTGGGCTGGATGAGAACCGCAAAACGCTCTTGGCTTTTGGAGGAAGTTTGGGTGCCAAGTCTTTGAATATAGCGATACATGAGGGCTACGAAAAGATTAGAAACAGAGATGATGTACAGCTAGTGTGGCAAGTGGGTAAGCTCTATTTTGATGAATACATCAAGACTGATATGGCAGGACTCAAACATGTGAAAGTGATTCCTTTCATTGATCGGATGGATATGGCTTACGCCGCATCTGACCTCTTGATGACCAGAGCTGGAGCACTGACCATAGCAGAGATCTGCTCTGTGGGTAAGCCGGTCATCCTGGTGCCTTCGCCTAATGTAGCGGAGGATCATCAGACCAAAAATGCCCTTGCAGTGACGAAGAGGCATGCAGCTATCTTGATCAGAGACAGGAATGCGAAAAAGAGATTGATGAATGAAGCACTGGAGTTAGTGCATGATACAGAGACATTAGACATACTGATGGCAGAAGTGAAGAAGATGGGACGAGATAATGCGGACGATCTGATAGCAGAAGAAATCATTGACTTAGTAAAGGGCTGATGAATTTTAAAGAAGTAAAACATATCTACTTCATAGGTATTGGAGGGATTGGGATGAGTGCTTTGGCCAGATACTTTTTGAAGGAGGGAAAAAGAATAAGTGGATACGATAAAACATCCACGACGCTGACCAAAACGTTGGAAAGTGAAGGAATGAAAATCCACTATACAGAAGATGTGGATGCCATTCCTGAAGATATTGACTTAGTGATTTTTACACCAGCAGTGCCAGATGAACATCGAGAACTGGTTAGACTACGAGAGCAAGGGTTCAGACCTTATAAGAGATCTGAAATCTTGGGTTTCATCAGTCAGGAGCAGCGCACGATAGCCATAGGTGGGACACATGGTAAGACGACGACGAGTTCGATAGTCTCTTATCTTTTGAAATCCTCTGGCATTGATATTTCTGCCTTTGTAGGTGGGATCATGAGAAATTATGATTCTAACTATCTACACGGAGAGAGCGAGTGGGTGGTGGTAGAAGCGGACGAATATGATCGTTCATTTCTCAGGCTGACTCCTGATATAGCGGTCATCTTAGCTATGGATGCGGATCATCTGGATATCTACGGAGATACGGATGCCATGCGACAAGGCTTTAAGGATTTTACGCTGAATATCAAGGAGGGTGGTCAGCTATGGATTAGACATCATCTGTTAGCCCAGATAGATGACTCTTGGAAGGCAGAGCTAGCGCAGAAGGGGATAAGCATACACAGCTACGGAATAAATGTAGGTGAGGTGCAGGCGCAAGATATCAGAGTGGTGGATGGAGCATTTAGCTACAATATTGTCAATGATCAGGACAGCACGGCGTGCAGCCTGTCACTGGCAGGCAGACACAATGTCTCTAATGCCGTAGTAGCTTCAGCAATAGCGCATCAGTTGGGCTGTAGCTGGGAGCAGATACAGCGGGCCATTGGATCATTTGAAGGGATCAACCGGCGATTTGAGATTGCAGCAAAGTCCAATAAGATGGTGCTAATCGATGACTATGCACATCATCCTGAGGAGCTTAAGGTAGCGATTGATGCAGCCAGAGAATTATATCCTGACAGAAAGCTGACGGGCATATTTCAGCCGCATTTATACAGTCGGACCAGAGATTTTGTAGAGGGGTTCGGAGAGGCACTATCTGCCTTGGACGAATTAGTCCTGACTGATATCTATCCAGCCCGAGAGCTGCCGATTGAAGGTGTGACATCACAGATCATTTATGATCGGGTACAGATAGACGATAAGCATATCATTACTAAAGAAAACCTGATCCAAACCTTAGAGCCGCTTGAAAAAGAGGTGATTGTTGTGCTGGGTGCAGGAGACATAGATAAAGAAGTAAATAAAATCAAGGAAGCATTTTTTTAAAATGACGAAAAAGAGAAAAATAGCAGTGACAACAATATGGCAGAAGGCCGTATGGACTCTGGCGATGGTCGGAGTGGCTGTACTGGTATGGTTTTCTGTGAAAACTCAGATGTCTCGTCCTTTAGAAAAGCTTCAGTTGAATATTGTCAATATAGAAGGCTCGCGTAATCTGATTTCACAAGAAGTGGCGCATAAGCAAATTGAAAATTTCTTAGGTGCTCCTGTGAGTGACATAGAGTTTCAACACATTGACACTAAAAAACTGGAGAGTGCTCTGAGATCAGATAGCAGGATAGATGATGCTGAGGTCTACATCAATGGTAATCATGTGCTACATGTGAATATCACTCAGCGAGAACCGATTCTGCGAGTGAAGGGAGAGAAGGAAGATTACTATGTGGATAGAATGGGCCACATGATTAAGACAGTGAAAAGTACCGCGGTGAGAGTGCCGATAGCGACAGGAGCTATCAGTGCCTACTCCGCTGACTGGAGGTCTAAGAAAGGGCACAGCCTGCATGATCTGGTGCGCCTCGCTAACGAGCTGAGGAAAGATGACTTTCTGAAGGCGCTGATCGAGCAGATACACATCGATAAATCAGGAAGTATCACCTTGATACCGAAAGTGGGTAAGCAGAAGCTGATCATCGGTACTACCGAAGACTTGAAAGAAAAATTACTGAATATAAAAGGCGCCTATAAAGAAGTCGTCAGAACGAAAGGATTTGAAAAGTATGACTCACTCCGATTTGAGATACCCAATCAGCTGCGTGCTGTGACGGCTCACAAGTTGGACATGAGTTAGAGATTTGATATACACTTAAATAATGTCTATGGAACATATTCATAATACTCAAAAATTAGTCGTGGCTCTCGATATAGGGACGACGAAAGTCTGCGCGATCGCAGGCTACCGCAATGAGTATGATAAGATTGAAGTAGTGGGCATGGGTACAGTCGTATCCGAAGGAGTGACTAGAGGTGTCGTCGCTAATATTGACAAGACGGTGAAAGCCATCAGAGAGTCAATACACAATGCAGAGCGACAATGTAAGCGAGATTTTAAAATTGTCCACGTGGGGATAGCGGGCCAGCACATTAAGAGCTTGCACCATCATGGGTTACTGGTCCGTAATGATTACAACACAGAAATATCAGAGCAAGATGTAGAGAAGCTGATCAAGGATATGTACAAGCTCGTCCTTCCTCCAGGAGATAAGATACTGCATGTGATTCCACAAGAATTCACGGTGGATGATGAGCAGGATATCTTAGATCCCATCGGTATGTCTGGCATCAGGCTGGAAGCTAATTTTCACATCATCACAGGACAGATCACGGCTTCGCGCAATATTCTGAAGTGTGTGGAGAAGGTAGGCTTAGAAGTAGCTGATATGACCTTGGAGCCTATCGCATCCGCATCTGCTGTACTGAGTGATGAAGAGAAAGAAGCAGGTATTGCTCTGGTAGATATAGGAGGTGGTACCACTGACATCACGATCTTTAAGGAGGGCATCATCCGCCATACGGCAGTGATTCCTTTTGGAGGAAATGTGATCACCAAGGATATACAAGAGGGCTGTACGGTAATGCTGGATCAAGCGGAGAAACTAAAAGTCAAATTTGGCTCGGCACTGGCTGATGAGATCTATGACAACAGGATCATCACTATCCCAGGCCTTAGAGGCAGAGAGCCCAAAGAGATCTCAGAGAAGAATCTGGCGCGCATCATCCAGTCCAGAGTCGAAGAAATATTCGACTATGTCTTCTGGGAAATTCAGCGGTCGGGATATGATAAGAAGCTCTTCGGAGGTATCGTACTCACAGGAGGTGGATCACTGCTGAAGCATATCAATCTCTTAGCAGAGTATCACACTGGACTGCCAGCCAGAATAGGCGAGCCAGTGGAGCACTTAGCACATGGCTATAATGGAGTCTTAGCCAGTCCGATATATTCGACAGCTGTAGGCTTACTGATCCACTCGATCAATAACATGGAGCTGGAAGATCAAATCAATTACTACGAGAAGCAAGAAGAAAATAAAGATACAGAGGAGCCAGTCGAAGAGGCAGAAGTGAAAGGCGGCAGAAAGATATTCAATAAGCTATTCACCTATACGAAGGAATTTTTTGAGGCACAGCCTGATACTGAATTTTAATTACTCAATCGCGAAACTCATTCATTATGTTATTTGATATACCTAAATCTGATCGGTCGATCATCAAAGTCATAGGCGTAGGTGGTGGTGGCGGCAATGCCGTAGCTCACATGTATAACCAGGGCATACAGGGCGTAGATTTCGTCATATGTAATACAGACAATCAGGCGCTGGAGTCTAATCCAGTACCCCTCAAAATTCAACTGGGACCTCACTTGACGGAAGGTCGTGGTGCAGGATCCAAACCGACCATTGGTAAGCAGGCTTGCATCGAGTCTATTGAGGACATCCGACAGTTTCTCAGTGACGGTACGAAGATGATCTTTGTGACAGCTGGCATGGGAGGTGGCACAGGTACGGGGGCAGCTCCGATCATTGCCAAGGCGGCTAAAGAACAAGATCTTTTGACAGTCGGCATAGTGACGCTTCCATTCAAATTCGAAGGCATGAGACGTCAGAGACAGGCTTTAGAGGGCTTAGAAGAACTAAAGCAACAAGTGGATGCCATACTGGTCATCTCTAATGACAAAGTCAGAGAATCATTCGGTGACTTGGGTCTATCAGAGGCCTTCTCAGAGGCGGACGAGATATTGACGACTGCTGCGAAGGGCATTGCAGAAATCATCACCGTACCTGGCTATGTGAACGTGGATTTTGAAGATGTAAATCATGTGATGCGATCCAGTGGGGTAGCGATGATGGGTAATGCCGTAGCTGAAGGAGAGGACCGAGCAAGAAAAGCCATTCATGGCGCTCTAAACTCACCACTACTGGAAGACAATGACATTAGAGGAGCACAGCACATATTGCTGAATATCACCTCAGGCACTAAGGAAGTGACCATGGATGAGATCGGTGAGATCACCGAATTTATCCAGGAAGAGGCAGGCTACGGTACTGACCTGATCTGGGGTAACTGTACGGATGAGTCCTTAGGCGATAAGCTGCGGATCACGCTGATCGCTACCGGCTTTCAGGAGAGCCTGAGCAAGTTCAAGCAGCCGGAAGAGCAAAAGACAGTAGTATCACTGGATGAACGAGAGCTGAGTGAAGATGATGGCATAGCTGTAGGGCACATGCAGGGAGAGACGACGCAGACGATTGACTTAGAGCCAAAGACTAACAGTAAGTTCTATCTCGATACCAAGCCAGCAGCGGAGCCTACATATGATGGCTTTGCCACAGCGAGGGAGACGGCGGTCGTGAAGGAGCCAGCTGTCAATAAAGAAAAAGTAGAATTAGAAAAAGCAAGAATTAAATATCAGCGAGAGCAAAGTAGCAAGCCGATAGACAATCCGAATATCATAGCAGAACTTGAAAGGGTCCCTGCTTACAGAAGAAGGAATGTCGTACTTGATGATGTGGATCCCGAAAATCAATTAGCGCAGAGCAGACTCTCTGTATCTATGGATGAAGAGGCTCCGCTGAAGCGAGGCAATCAGTTCTTATATGATAACGTAGACTAAGAGGAAATAGAAGTTGTATTACCAGCAATAGAATGATGGCTGGTAGAATGATCAGTGCCAATCTGATAAAAAGAATGTTAATCAGAACCGACGCGATGAGAATCGCGGAATACTTATGGATTTCGTCTTTTTATATATCATGTATTTTTACATGAGATTGGTTTATTGAATGGATCCAGGCTCCCCGCCTGGATCTTTTTTTATTAGTGGATGATGGAGATGTCTATTTTTGGAGCGGTAAAGTAAATGCAGACTGCAACAGCCAGATCTGCGCCAGCAACTAGTCCTCCTCTCGATCTGGCAGATTCGATATGACCCCCTGATTTAGTTGAGGAACTACGCAATTAACTTATCAGAGAATCACCCCAGAAAATGATCATCATATTGTTACGATATCCAGCTGCTGTGGCCAGATTCTGAAACCAGTTCAGAATGACCCACTGTTTATACTATTGGAGTTATCACATCAGCACATAATCAAATTATCAAATCAAAAATTCATCTGATTATTACATCGACAAATCAAAAAATCAAAGATGAATCACCTCACCATAAGCAGCAGCTGCTGCTTCCATTATGGCCTCACTCATTGTCGGGTGGGGGTGTATGGTCTTGACGATTTCCATACCCGTAGTCTCTAACTTTCTGGCAGCTACCACTTCGGCGATCATCTCAGTTACATTAGCTCCGATGAAGTGAGCACCGAGAAATTCTCCATACTGTGCATCAAAGATGACTTTCACGAAGCCAGCTGACGCGCCAGACGCTTTCGCTTTTCCAGACGCAGAGAAGGGGAATTTACCCACCTTGACTTCATAGCCAGCTTCCTTTGCTGCGGCTTCTGTGTAGCCTACGGAGGCCACTTCAGGATTGCAGTAAGTGCATGATGGTATATTGTTGTAGTCGATGGGTTCTGGATGGTGACCAGCTATCTTTTCTACAGCTACGATTCCTTCTGCAGAGGCTACGTGTGCTAAGGCAGCACCGGGAGTGATGTCTCCTATAGCGTAGATGCCTGGTACTGATGTCTGCCCGTATTCATCTACTTGGATAAGACCTTTATCAGATTTGATGCCCAGTGCTTCTAGGCCAATGTTCTCGATGTTAGTGGCGACACCGACCGCGGACAGGACGACATCGCATTCGATGACTTCTGTTTTCTCCGTTTTTCTATTTTTTACGGTGACTTTGCAAGCTTTGCCAGAGGCGTCCACGTTTTCGACTGCCGTATTGCCCAGCACATTGATGCCTGTCTTTTTGAATATTTTACCCAGTTCCTTAGATATTTCTGGCTCTTCACGGGGCAGCAATCCCTGCTCTAAGTACTCTACGACAGTGACTTCAGTCCCGATAGAGTTATAGAAATAGGCGAATTCTACACCAATGGCTCCAGCGCCGATGACGACCAGTCTCTTTGGCTGTTTCTTTAAGGTCATGGCCTTTCTGTATCCGATGATTTTTTCGCCGTCGATCTCCATGCCAGGCAGGGCTCTGGCTCGTGCGCCAGTAGCGATGATGATGTTCTTGGCTTGGTATTCGGTTTTAGCACCTTTATCATCAGTGACGATGACTTTCTTTCCACGGGCTATCTCACCATGTCCATTGATGACGGTGATTTTGTTCTTTTTCATGAGGAACTGGACTCCCTTGCTCATCCCATCTGCGACACCTCTGCTTCTATTGATGATCGCATCGAAGTCGGCTTTAGCTGATTTGACAGTGATGCCGTAGTCCTCTGCATGGTTCATATAGTCAAAGACCTGGGCACTTTTTAGCAATGCTTTGGTCGGGATGCATCCCCAGTTAAGGCAGATTCCGCCTAACGATTCTTTCTCAATAATAGCCGTCGTAAGGCCCAATTGAGACGCTCTGATGGCAGCTACATATCCACCGGGACCGCTCCCGATGACGATTAAGTCATAGTTCATATTTCAAGGGTTTTTCTTTGAGTTGGCAAATATACAATTGTAAATGTGCATTAGTTCAATCCCAATCCCGAATCTCTTATAATTTGGTATTGTGAATCAGAGCATACAGGGGTATATAGATACGATGATGAGACACAGATCCTTATGCATAGCTGCATATAGACTGCTAGCAGTCGCTGTTTGTCTATAAAATATAAGCATTCATCTGGCTTTTGCATGCGTTCGTAATCTCTGTGCAACTTCTCATCATGTGTTAACGTCCTTTTAACGTATCTAAATCAGATCGAGCATTATGACAGGCATGACGAAAACTAACTTACTATTTTTGTGCATCTTTTTTTGGAGTACGGTGGTCGCCGCCCAGTTCCACTATCAGCCGGATAGAATTACCTCAGCAATCAAAGTGGATGGTATCTTGGACGAAGCCGCTTGGGCCGATAGTGAGACGATGAGTGGCTTTATAAACTTTAGACCGACGGCAGGAGATACGGCCGCCTTTGATACTGAGGTTAGGGTGGTGTATAATGACCATTCGATCTACTTCGGAGCATACATGGAGGATGTCTCCAGAGACAGCATAATGACAGAGCTGACGGAGCGTGATGACATCGGGAATACTGATTTTTTCTTGGTGATCATAGACACATATCAGAGCGGTAATGATGCATCAGAATTTATTGTAGCTTCTACGGGGGTGCAGTTTGATGCCAAAGTCACGAGTGATGGCGAAGACACGGATTGGGATGCCGTATGGAATAGTGCGGTTCATTTGACTGATCATGGCTGGTACGCTGAGATCGAAATTCCCTATTCGGCCATTCGGTTTAGTAAAAAAGATGTACAAGAATGGAATGTTAACTTTATGAGAAAGCGCTCTATTACGGGGGAGCAGTCCACCTGGCGCTATCTTGACTTAGACTTGAATAACCCCTTTCTGACGCAGATGGGCTCCCTGGTCAATCTGCGAGATATCAAGCCCCCATTGCGCCTCTCAGTGAGTCCCTATGCTTCTTCCTATGCCCTGCATTCCAAAGATGCTAATCGGGTGCCAGAGACCAGTACAGGCCTCTCTTATAACGGTGGCATGGATGTAAAATGGGGAATAAATGAGGCCTATACCTTAGATATGACACTTGTGCCTGATTTTGGACAGGTACAGTCAGATGATCAAGTACTTAACTTGTCACCCTTCGAAGTGAGATTCGATGAGAATCGGCCTTTCTTCACAGAGGGGAATGAGTTTTTTCAGAAAGGTGGTATCTTCTATTCGAGGCGGATAGGTGGTCAGCCCATTGAGTACGACGCAGCATATCAAGGCCTTAGTGAAGATGAGTCCGTCATCGAAAATCCGCTCAATGCACAGCTATACAATGCGACAAAAATATCTGGTCGAAGTGCTAAGGGCTTGGGCATAGGATTCTTTAATGCTGTAGCTGCATCCACTTCAGCCACTATACAAAATGAGAAGACAGGTGAAACAAGAAAAGTGAAGACCTCTCCACTGACTAATTACAACGTCAGCATCCTGGATCAAAACTTAAAGAATAATTCTTCCATCTCATTGACAAATACCAATGTCTGGAGACAAGGTGATGAATTTTATGATGCTAACGTCACGGCGGCCACCATCAATCTAAAGGATAAGAATCAAAAGTGGGGCATCTCTGCTAAGGGTGTGGTGAGTGTACAATCATTTCATCAGGAGGAAAATAATACAGGACATGCTATCTCATTACAACTAGAAAGACTGGAAGGTAATGTGGTATACGGTGTCAGTTATGATGAAGAAAGTGATGAGTATAATCCGAATGACCTGGGATTTCTCAACAATGCAAATGAAAGGTCGGTGAGGCTGTGGGCGCAGTACAGGAAGTTTGATGGCTTTTGGAAGTTCAATCAGTTTCAGTCATGGATAAATGTTCGGCATGAGCGGTTATACGCGCCAAATCGATTCAGTAACAATCATCTGAATCTTGGTTTCTGGGGCCAGCTGCCTAACCAATGGAATGTCAATCTCTGGGCCAACTATAGACCGGATGCTTATAATTATTTTGAACCGCGCACACTGGGTCGGTTTCATAAGAACCCTGACTACATGAATCTTGGATTTTGGGTCGGGACTGACAATAGAAAAAAGCTGCGGCTGAGCACCAGTGTATCTGGATATCGCATGGATGAGGCTGGACGCTATGGCTATAATATTGATGTGAGTCCAAGGTACAGGATCTCAGATCGACTCACTGTGAGTATCGGGGCTGAACTGGATAAGCAGATGAGTGATTATGGCTGGACGGATTTTGGTGAACATGAGGAGATTTATTATGCTAAAAGAAATACAACTACGGTATCTAATACACTCGGCCTAAACTTCACACCAGGGCAAAAGGTCAATCTAAATGTCAGAGTCAGGCACTACTGGGCGAAGGTGATCAATGTTGAATTTTTAGAACTCCAAGATAATGGAGGATTTTCAATGACCGATTTTAATGCAAATAAGGATTTGACTTTTAATTCATTCACAGTGGATGCTGTATTCAGATGGAGATTTGCAGCCGGCAGTGATTTATTTTTGGTGTGGAAAAATAACATTGTCGGTGTTCATCAGGACAGCGCTGAAAATTATGAATCATTAGATTATATATCTGGAATTGATCACCTGAAACGATTTCCTCAGAACAATAGCCTTTCTCTAAGATGCGTGTATTTTTTAGATTATGAGCGTATGACGAGGGGGCGATCATGATTATATTTGACAATTAATAGTTATTTTATTTTGCCGATTTCATTGCCATTAATATGCTTAATATTTTAATTACATATTTTTAAATAAACGATACTTATTATGTAGAGGTAGATATCAACTATAGTCAGTATGACACTGATAATTAATTGGAAATATGAAGCTTATTATTTTTAAATTATTTTTTCGTAAAATATTGAATATCAATTATTTATATAATATTTGATTTGCGGTAATTATTCAAAAATATATTAAATACTGATAATTGAATAAGTGCGATAATCTCTGTTATATTCATAATTTAGATCAACTGCCAGAAGCCAAAATTAGCCATTTTAATTAAGCCAAATTTAGACTATAGTTCATCTTTTTTATATAGCCTTTCTCAAGCTATTATGTTGCTTATTTACTTTCGTATTAAAGCGTTTATTTTATGTTCCAATTTAATTATTACCATATTTATTTAGGCTTATGCATGTAGCTAAAATAACACAGTTAATTCCTATTTACCTTCGCCGAAGTTTGACTTTGAAGTATCATTTTTTTAATGAGGACTATCTGACCAAAATGATAATAAGAGTGTTCGATCATGCCTTGTATATTGCGTTCGTAGCTGCCATATTCTTGTCTGACGAAGTTATTGTTTAATTGTTCATCTGAGAGCGCTTCGACATGTGTGGCGTATTTTTCACTATTACTATATAATCTTTCGAGGAGATTCTGCCATGTCTCTTCCGAGGCGATAGCAGGCATATCCCAGCTGTATTTATCTCGGATGGTCAGGTCACGACCTTCGAAGACTTCTATCGTACCCTCGATAAAATAATGTAAATGAAATGTCAGTTCAGCAATCGAATGAAGAGGGTTTATTTTTTGCGTAGCTTGTTGCCAGCTGATATCTGCCAGCTGTTCTTTTATATTGGTATAAGCCACCCACTTACCATTCAGGATGACTTCTCTGAATCGGTCAGCCAGTTGTTTTGATTTACTCATCATTTTATTTTTGCAATGATGTAAATATAAGCATCGAATGGAATAATTATAGACCAGTAGAATAGTAGGATTGATTGCGATCAGCCACGATAGATCTGCACGCGTGCTCGGCCCTCATCGAAATCCTTTACTTCAAAAAAAATAGGAGGAATCACCAGTGCTCCTGATCGATCGATAAAGCCAATGCCTCGCTGTGTTACCACTCTGGCTCTGCCATCATTGAAGTCCCAGATAAGATCATAATCAGGACTAATAGCTACTTGTCCATCTTGATTAAGATAGCCCCATTTATTGTTCTTTAAGAAGCCGGCTCGTTCATCTGAGTAGTTGAATATTTCCTCGTAGTGATCGCTTATGATATCGCCTTGGGCATTCATCAGTGCAGCGCCTTGTTCAGTGAATACGCGCCAGTTATTTTGCATGGCTGGTTCTGCTCGTCTTATTTTTTCGTTTAGTTGGAAGAGCACTTTTCCTGTTTCAGATATCATTTGTAAGCCATTGTGATCACTCACGACTGCCTGGCCATTTTGAAATGGGCTGCAGCTGGAATAAGTGGATTTCGTGATCTTCTTGCCTGTGTGATCGTAGAGGAGATAGTTACCTTTCAGTTTGGCTCTGATCACTGTTTCGTCCACGCTGATTTGTTCATATTTGTCAGGCAATAGGATATCTCCATTGGCATCGATCACAGCGCGTATACCAAAGCGTTTGACCACCGCCAGTCCGTACTGAAAGTCCCTGGCCCCATCATATACATCCTCTAACAAGGTATCTCCATTCATCCTAATATAGTTGTAGCCTGCCTCCGTTTTGATTCTTGCTAAGCCGTCTATGCAGTCATAGGCTAGATTGATTCCGTAGTCATTCAGGACCTCTCCGGATGCATTGATAAACCAGTATTTTTTATCAAAATCCTGTACTCTCGCAATACCATCCTTGAAAGCAAAAGCAGACCTGTATTGGAAATCAATAATCTTCTGATCATTCGTATCTATGTAGCCCCATTTACCACCATAGTTGACTGCGGCTAATCCTTCTGAAAATTCTCTTACTCCATCATATTTATCCATGATGGCTAATTCGCCTCTTGTATTGATGTAGCCAAATTTCATTTCAGGAGCTTCGTAGTCATTGAAGTAGGAGGCCTCTTCGCTCAGGGTCTCATCCATGGGGTCATGAGCTGGCTGGTGATCATCTCTGCAGCTGTACAGCGAGAGGCTAATGAATACGGTTAAGATGAAATTTAAGTTATTCATAACTACGATAAAGAAAACGAAGTTTGTCTTCTTTTCGTTTAGAACTCATGCCAACATTTATCATATTGTTACTCTTCTTGTGTCATGGGCCCCAGCAAGATGACGTAGTCTACACGAATATCGAAGCTCAATTCTCTGTGAGGCAGCCAGGACTGTATGAAGAAAAGTATGCCAATATGGAGACGGAGATAGGTGATATGGAGGTGTTCACGTACTACTGTGAGCCCCCAATAGAAGATCCTAATTACCTATATCTGATTAACTACATTCAATATCCGAAAGAGACACTACATCATGACAGCACAGAGATGGTCGCGGACCTATTTACGCAGTCCTTAGAGGAGTCGAGAGCAGGTATGGATGCAAAGCTGCTGTATCAGGTACAACAATCTGATTATGAGTATCCTACACACCTGAGTCGAATGGAGTTTGATCAAGGACAAAATGTGGTCAAGTCCAAGATGATCGTTGCCGAAAATCGATTCTACTTCATCCAAGTATTTACGACTAAACAGCACTCACTTAATGAGGAAATGGATGAATATTTGAATTCTTTTCAATTGATCAATTAAATACCAGCCCTATTACCTTATCCCTTGTGGTATTTGTCTATATATTGAGCCCATTATGAGGGATCATAGACCTTAATGATGGAAAACTAACCAGCATCATGGTGCAAAGATATTTCTATGGTCAATCCTCGGTCGTATTATAACACGTGAAAAAATCTGAAGATGAAGATTGCTGTATTTCCAGGGTCCTTTGATCCGATTACTAAAGGACATGTAGACCTGATCGAAAGAGCGCACCCTTTATTTGATAAAATATACGTTGCCATAGGGGAGAATTCCGTAAAGAGCAGCTTGTTTTCATTGGAGCAAAGACTCACCTGGCTGAAAGATGTCTTCAGAGATAATCCCAAGATAGAGGTCGGTCAGTTCACAGGATTGACCGTTAATTATTGTCGTGAAGTCAATGCCAGGTATCTGCTCCGAGGCCTGAGGAATGCTTCAGATTTTGACTACGAGAAGACGATTTCTCAACTTAATAATATCATCGGTAAAGATTTAGAAACTGTGTTCTTAATCAGTAGGCCAGAGTACTCACATTTTAGCTCTACCATCGTACGTGAGATCATCAAAGGTAAGGGGGATTACAAGCCCTTTCTACCAGCTAATATAGAAATCAATTATTCAGAAAATAATTAACTAAAATCCATGTCTAAAAACGCTATGACTGTCGTCCCGTATCCACAAAATGAGCCCGTCTTACCCTACGCGCCTGGTACGGCAGAAAGAGAGATATTGAAGAAAGAATATGCCTCGCTGAATGAGGGATACATCAAGATTCCAATGACCATTGGTGGAGAGAAAATCACAAGCACCAAGAAGGTCAAAATAGCTCCACCTCACGATATAAAGCATCACATCGGAGAGTATGCTCAGGGTAATAAGAAGCATGTCAAGCTCGCCATCCAGGCAGCCTTAGATGCTAAGCCTGCATGGGAAGAGATGGACTGGCAGGAGCGATCAGCCATCTTCCTCAGAGCGGCTGATCTGCTCAGCACCAGATTCCGAGCGAGGATGAATGCTGGCACTATGCTCTGCCAATCAAAGAATGCCTATCAGTCTGAAATCGATGCAGTGGCAGAGATGGCTGATTTCTTTCGCTATAATGTGCAATTCATGACTGAGCTATACAGCATACAGCCAGATAGCGCGGATGGCATCTGGAATCAGTTAGAGTACCGCCCCTTAGAAGGCTTCATCTATGCATTGACACCCTTTAATTTCACCTCCATTGCGGCTAATCTATGCGCTGCTCCGGCGATGCTGGGGAATACCATTGTGTGGAAGCCAGCGGATTCTCAGATCTATTCTGCATCCATCATCATGGAGCTTTTTGAGGAGGCTGGACTACCTCCAGGTGTGATCAATCTGATCTTCGTGGATGGCCCTGAAGCAGGTGATGTCATTTTTAATCATCCTGATTTCGCTGGTCTACACTTCACAGGTAGTACCTCAGTCTTTAAGACACTTTGGAAAAACATTGGCAATAACATTGACAAGTTTAAATCCTATCCGCGGATCGTCGGAGAGACGGGAGGAAAGGACTTCTTAGTGGCCCATGAGTCTGCACATCCTCAAGAAGTAGCAGTGGCCTTAGTCAGAGGAGCTTTTGAGTTTCAGGGGCAGAAATGTTCGGCAGCGTCTAGAGCCTACATTCCTAAGTCTCTGTGGCCAGATGTAAAAGCATCGATGAAAGCTCAACTAAAGGAAATCACCATGGGGAGCCCAGAGGACTTCACTCACTTTGTGAATGCCGTTATTGATGAGCGAGCCTTTGACAAGATCACCAGCTACATTAAAAAAGCAGAGAAATCCAAAGATGCTAAAATCATATTTGGAGGGGGCTCTGATAAGTCAGAAGGCTACTTTATCGAGCCGACTGTGATCGAAGCTAAGGATCCGAAATACCTCACGATGTGTGAAGAAATATTTGGCCCCGTACTGACGATACATGTGTATAAAGATGCTGACTATGAGTCGATTCTGGATACCGTGGATGAGACTTCTCCATATGCGCTTACGGGTGCCATCTTCTCCAATGATAGAGCCGCTGTAGAGTTAGCCAATCATAAGCTGAAGCACGCCGCGGGTAATTTTTACATCAATGATAAGCCTACTGGAGCAGTCGTAGGACAGCAGCCTTTTGGAGGTGCTAGAGCATCAGGTACGAATGACAAAGCAGGTTCGATTCTTAACCTTTTGAGGTGGGTCAGTCCCAGAACAATCAAGGAAAATTTCGTACCACCGAGAGACTATAAATACCCGTTTATGTCAGAATTATAAAAGGGAAAAGTGAGCGCGCTGGAGTGATGATAATTCGTAAAAGTGTCTTATAAAAAACGGCCGGTAATCTATTGATTATCGGCCGTTTTTATTGCCCTGATTTAATAGGATTTAGATGAGCCTCCAGCCTTTGCGATAGTCTCGACTGACAAATTGATTGGCTTCTTCCAGATTCGTGATTTTCATCGATTCTCCATCCCAGTATAACTTCTTTCGACCAAAGTATTCCGTCCTTCCTGATGCCTCATTTTGCCGACGTAGATTATGACTACGGATGGCTAAATTGCCCATGAGGACTGTCTCTGTCAGCGGGCCAGCATAGTCAAATGAAGAAGTCAATGCCTTATGCTCGTCGCTCTGAAATCCCGCTTTGCAAGCTTCTGTCCAGAGGACTTGGTGCCCATGTTCTGGATCAGCATGGAGTGGATTCCCACCAGAGTATCCCTCTGCCATACTCAGGACTTCGCCATCATTAGTGTATAGTTTGGGCTCTCTTCCATAGGTAGCGCAGGACATGATGCCTTTGGTTCCCATGAGCATGGCACCATTCGAGCCATCTTTTTCACCCAGTGGATGATCAGCTGGTATGAGTGCTGGATGAAAGGGCTTCATACCTCCATCATACCAATACATGTCTAGCTCACTATCATTTTTTTCTGATTTGGGAAATTTGATTTTCACTTGGGATGTCGGTGGGCAGCTTTCTGGTATATATTCAGGATTCCAGTCTCTTTTGAAGACCTGTCCGACACTGCATTCTACCTCAGTAGGATAGCCTAAACCTAATACTCGGTATGGAGGATCCATGAGATGGCAGCCCATGTCACCGAGGGCTCCGGTACCAAAATTCCACCAGCCCCTCCATTTGAATGAATGGTACAGCGGATGGTAATCGACGTACTCCGCTGGACCGATGTAGAGCTCCCAGTCCTGAGCACTCATATGCTCTGGTAGGGGCTCAGATGACGGCACTGGTATTCCCTGGGGCCACACGGGGCGGTTAGTCCACACATGGACTTCTTTGACTGTTCCTATGAGGCCTTTGTCATACCATTCCATCATCTGTACTTGTCCAGGATTAGATGCGCCCTGATTACCCATCTGGGTGACGACTTTATTTTTTCTGGCGGCGAGTGTTAGTTGGCGAGCTTCGTAAATGTTATGGGTCAATGGCTTTTGGACATAGACGTGCATGCCTAGATCGATTGCCATTTTTGCGGCTATGCCATGTACGTGATCAGGGGTAGAGATGGTCACCGCATCGATGTCTTTTTTCATTTCCGTCAGCATGATCCTGAAGTCCTTATAGTACTTGGCATCAGAGAATTTTTCGACCGATCTTTTTGCCATTTTTGTATCGACGTCACTGATAGCGACCACTTGATTTATACCATTATGATAGGCATTTGTGATGTCACTATGTCCTTTGCCTCCAGCTCCAATAGCTGCCAGATTTAGCCGGTCACTTGGGGCTGTGTATCCTCGACCCAAGACATGCCGAGGTACGATGTAGAATCCCGCCAGTGCAGTACCAGAATTTTTAATGAAGGATCTTCTCGAATTATTTTTGAGTATTTTTTTCATATGCTTAAATTTCAGAGCGAAATGCCGATCAGCAAATAGCTAAGATTTAATCATCCACTTGGGTATCTTAATTATTTACGTCATAGACGTTTCATTCCTCTATCAGAATATGCTTTGATAATACCTCTCTCAAGATATTCCTTCAGGCAAGTCAGATAAAGAGCCCAACAATAGCTTGTACGTCGATAATGATCTGTGATGGCTCGCCAGCCTTGATGTTCAAACCTTAGTAAACAAAACGCAATTCCTTGAGGGATAATATCGAATGACAAAACGGTATCTATCCAGTCGTCGCTTGCATGAGTCATTTTATAATGGACAGATTGATATGGAGTAAGACTTTCTACCTGAGCAAACCAATTATAATCTTCTGAAAAGAAGAAATTATACTCTTCTCCAACTATGGGATTGCCTTTAGACTTTAATGTCCACCATGCATCGAGACCTTCAGGCTGAGCAAGGGCATCAAAGATTTTATTAGCTGAAGATTTGATTTCAATATCATGGTAGATAATACC
>CALFUK010000094.1 GCA_937929945.1 uncultured Saprospiraceae bacterium | reverse complement strand
AATTCTTTTCTAAATCCTAACTTGACCGCACCCTCTAATCCCATAGCTCCAAACTCTCCCGTAGGCCAGGCCACTACAAAATCTGGAACATGCGTGCTACCACCGACCATGGCCATAGCCCCAAGGCCGTAGGCACGGCGTACGACGATGGCATAGAAAGGGACCTTCAGCTGAGCGCCTGTGATAAAGAGCCTTGAGGCGTGCTTCACCGTGCCGGATGTCTCCGCTTCTGGGCCTACCATAATGCCGGGCGTATCTACCAGAGATATGATGGGCAGCTGATGCTGATTGCAGAGCTGCATGAAGGCATTGGCTTTGATGGCATTTTCAGAATTGAGTGCTCCTGCTTCATGAGCGGAATTATTAGCCATCAGCCCGTATGCTCTTCCCTCTATCCGGATCAGGTAGGTGAGTAAGCCCTTGCCGTACTGAGCTCTTAGTTCTAAGCTGCTGCCTGTGTCGCTGATCAGCTGGATGATTGATCTGATGTCATAACTTCGTTTTCGGTTTTCTGGAATGACCTCTCTGAGTGTGCTCTGATCAGCTGCCTTGTATTCTTTTACATCACCTTGGAAATAGGATAGATACTTTTTAGCGAAGTCAATGGCTTCATCTTCATCCTTGGCTAATATATCGATGACACCATTCTCTACATGGACGGCAGGAGGTCCCACCTCTTTGGGATGACAGCTGCCTAAGCCACCACCTTCTATCATAGCAGGTCCACCCATCCCCAGCGAACTATGCTCGGTGGCAATGATGACATCAGCCATGCCAGCGAGTGCCGCATTTCCAGCGAAACAATAACCTGACACTACAGCGATGACGGGTACCACACCGCTCAATCTGCCAAACTCCACAAAGGTAGAAATGTGCAAGCCAGCAATCGTCTGCTGGTCTACATCCCCTGGTCTGCCGCCACCGCCCTCAGCGAAGAGGATGACGGGTAGTTGATTCTTCTGGGCAATGTGAAGCATCCGATCCATCTTGAGATGATTCATGGTGCCCTGTGTGCCGGCCAATACAGTGTAGTCATAGATCATCACCACGCAGTCAGCGCTATCAGTCGCCAGATCATCCTGATTGATGGTGGCCGTTCCCATGATGAGACCATCAGCTGGAGTGTTCTCGATCAGGTCTTGCACAGAGCGACGAGTGCGCTGAGCCGCAATAACCAAGGAGCCATACTCCTTAAAGCTTCCGTCATCGATTAATTTATGGAGGTTTTCTCGCGCCGTATTTTGCCCCTTAGATTTTCTCTTAGCTACTGCGGCTGGTCGCGTCGTGTCTTTCAGGTATTCCAGACGCGCTTCTAATTCTCTTAGTGGCTTGCCTTGGTCGGTGGTTGTTTCTTTTGTCTGTGTTGCAGCGGCACTATTATCAGCATCGCTGTATTGCAGGAGGCGCTGGCCTTTGCTCACAGTATCTCCCATTTTGACAGTGATGGAGCTGATCACAGCATCTTGTGCTGCACATATGGCATTCTCCATTTTCATCGCTTCCAGGATGATGAGCTCTTGTCCTTTACGGACGGTGTCTCCTGGCTTAATCAAAATCTCTGCTACCACAGCCGCCATTGGTGCGACTTGCTCATATTGCTTCATGTGTTATTTTCGTTTGAGGTAGAAATGTCTGAATGCAGCTTATCTACTATTATCATTCAAATTAATTCTTCAGTTCTCTGCATCATCGTTATTTCAAATGTTTAAATTTCAAGGCTAAATGCCAATCTGCAAATAACTAAGTTTAATCATCCCCTTGGGTGTCTTAATTATCGACGTCATAGACGTTTCATATGTTTAAATTTCAAGGCGAAATGCCAATCAGCAAATAACTAAGAATTAATCATCCACTTGAGTGTCTTAATTATCTACGTCATAGACGTTTCATACGTTGCTAATTCAGTAGAGTATATACAGACGTCAGAAATCACCCGTGCCTAATCAGCTGGTACAGACAATTGCACCGGTATGGCATTAATCACAGAGACGCCTGATACTGTATCCAAGAGGCTGTCATCAGCCAGATCATTGAAGCTGACTCCAGCATGAGACTCTGCTACCGACATCTTTGTCCCTTTTCTGTGATGCCCCCAGCCATGAGGAATACTGATGGCGCCTGGCATGATGTCTTCTGTGACTTCAGCGGCTATGCGTACACTTGCGATTTTAGAACTGACCTGCACCATCTGCCCTTCAGCTATGCTGAGTGACTCAGCGTCCTGCGGATGGATCAGCATCGTGCACCGATCTCTACCGCGCATCAGTCGGCCAAGATTATGCATCCAGCTGTTGTTACTGCGCAGCTGCCTCCGACCGATCATCATGAACGGGTGCGCTTCTTCGGATTCATCATGAGTAGAGACTGCTTTTAATCCCTCCTCATAGATTGTAGGAAAGAGGTCAATCTTCTGGTCATCTGTCTTTAGTACTTGAGGGAGCATGGGTATATGCGCTCCCAGGTCTATCCCGTGCTCATGTTTTTTAAGCTCTTCTAAGCTAAGCTGCTGTGGAGAAAATCGCAGCAGCATATCGAGCTTGTCTTCTAAGCTGATCGATTGTGACTCTGGGGCTGCTTCACCTTCTGCAGCTGCTTTGGCTTTCTGATAGGCTTCGAGTAGTTCGCTGAATATTTCCCAGTCATACTTTGTACCTGCTTCTTTTTCTACTGCCGCTTCGCTGTACTTAGCCGTATTGTGTATGGCTAGATTATGAAAGGCTATGCCGTAGTGTGGGGTCTCTAATCCCGTCGCTGGAGGTAGAATCAGATCGGCGTGCTTCGTGGTTTCGTTAAGATAGATATCGATGCACAGCATGAAGTCCAAGGATGAGAATGCCTCGTCCAATTTTTTACCATTAGGAACGGATAGCACCGGATTGCCGCAGGATGTGATCATGGCCTTGATCTGTCCTTCGCCTGGCTCCAGGATGTCATCCGCTATTGCAGCAGAAGGCAGCTCTCCATTGAATTCTGGAAGTCCTTTCACGCGGCTGTGCCAGCGGGCGAACTTGGGGGCCCTGCTTTTGCGGGCTCTGACATCTACGGCAGGATTGGTAAACATGGCTCCGCCAGCTTGATCAAAATTACCAGTCAGGATATTCATGCAGTTGATCAGCCAGTGACAGAGACTGCCATTATGGGCTGCGGATACACCGAGCCTGCCATAACAGACTGCGCTCTCTGCGGTGGTGAATTCATGGATCAGCTCTTTGATGACACTCACAGGAATGCCTGTTTTTTCTGCTGCCATATTCAGACTAAAAGGCGCCAAGGCACCCTTGATTTTGTCTACTTGCGCAGATTCAATCACATCCGTCAAGTGTCCTAAGTCAACTTGATCCGTATGAAGCAGATGACTGACAATGCCAGCGAAGAGCCAGAAATCTGTTCCTGGCTTGATGAATATATGCTGATCTGCCTTGTGTGCTGTTTCGGTTTTTCTGGGATCTATCACGATCACTTTCCCTCCGCGCTGCTGTATGTCTTTCAGCTTATGATGCACACCTGGTGCTGTCATCATGCTGCCATTAGACACCAGCGGATTACCACCTACGATAAGCCACAGCTTCGTCCGATTGATGTCAGGGACAGGCACCAGTAGCGGGTGGCCAAACATGTAAGTGCCCGCCAGATGATGAGCGAGCTGATCCACAGAGGTGGCCGAAAATCGATTGGTCGTCTTCAGACTTCTGACAAAATCTGGCGAGAATAAAGTGGTACCCAGATTATGCACGCTGGGATTGCCTTGGTAAATACCAACGGCATTAGCTCCATGCGCTTGCTGGATGCCTACTAATTTAGCAGCCGCGTATTCATATGCTTCTTCCCAGCTGACTTGTTCCCATTTGCCTTCTTTCTTCTGCATTGGATGCTTGAGGCGGTCAGGATCTTCGTGGATGTCGATGAGTGCTACTGCCTTAGGGCAGATGTGTCCGTGACTCAAGACATCTTGCTTATCACCTTTGATGGAGATAGCCTTGTTATTTTCTACTTGAATCTCCAGTCCGCAGAGCGCTTCGCAGAGATTGCAGGTGCGGTATTTTGTTTGTACAGCCATATGATATTATTCTATAAATAGATCTTTTACTAAGGGCAATGATGCGTTCACCGCATACTGATCAAAGTCAGTCACCCCTTCATCTCGTAATAAGTCTTCATCAATAAAGAAATTACCTGTGCAGCTGCTGCTGTTTTTGGACAGAATCGCATAGGCGGCATCTGCCATGATCTGAGTGGTACGTGACTGCTGCATCATCTGGTCGCCACCGAGAGCAAATTTCACGGCGGCAGTCGCTATAGCTGTCTGTGGCCAAAGGGCATTCACGGCTATTTTCTTCTTCCTCAACTCTTCAGCAAGCCCCAGCACCGTCAAACTCATGCCGTACTTGCTCATGGTATAAGCCAGGTGAGCACCGAACCATTCTGGCTTCATATTCAGCGGCGGCGAGAGGGTGAGGATGTGCGCATTATCACTTTTACTGAGATGTGGAATGCAGTATTTACTGACCATGTAGGTGCCTCTGACATTGATGCTGTGCATCAGGTCATACTTTTTCATCGGGGTGTAAAGCGTATTAGTCAGACTGATGGCACTGGCATTATTTACCAGAATATCTATCCCACCAAATTTACTAATTGTCTCATCTATGGCAGCCTGTACCAGCTCCTCTGATCTGATGTCTACCACCAGGGGTAGCGCCTGACCTCCAGCTTTCTCTATCTCTGCGGCTGCTGTATAGATCGTGCCTTCCAGCTTAGGATGTGGCTCTGCGGTCTTAGCTGCGATCACGATATTAGCACCCTGCTCGGCTAGCTTGATGGCTATGGCCTTACCGATGCCTCTACTTCCTCCAGAGATGAAGGCTGTCTTATTTTTCATTTATTTATGTTTTGTCCATTTACAATTTCCAGTTCATGGCTATGTGCAGTCTTCTAGCACAGACCTATTGTGCCTGCTTATTAATACGATCATTCAAGATCACTCCCAGATGATCTGATCTGCAGCTTCATGCCAATTCAAATAATCCTTTCCATAGCGCGCGTCCAGATTTGAGCGCTTCACTTTGAGCGTCGGCGTGAGCAAATCATTTTCTTGAGACCAGCTATCTTTATTGATGATGACTGTCGATATCTTAGCATAGTTAGCTTGTTTGGCATTGACTTTTTCAGCTGAGGCCAAAAGCGATTTTTTGACTTCTTCTCGATCAGCAGCTTGGCCCATCTCTGATAGATTGACCAATGCTATTGGCTGCGGTATGCCCAGGCCTGCCACGCAGATCTGTTCTACATAGTCATTCTCAGTAAAAACTTCTTCCATAGGATTCGGCGTGATATAAGAGCCCTTCGACGTCTTGAAGGCGTCCTTGACACGTCCGACCACTCTCAAGAATCCATTCTCATCGATCGTACCTTTATCTCCGCTGTGCATCCATCCGTCGATGAGTACTTCGTTTGTTTTTTCTTCGTCTTTGTAGTATCCCGTCATCATGAATGGGGTCTTCATCAGGATCTCGCCGGTCTCTTCGTGGATCTTGATTTCTGCACCAGGTATTACTTTTCCTACAGAGTCGGGCGGACAGTCAGCCATAGGACTGTTGGTGATGGAGCCGCAGACTTCTGTCATACCATAGGCCTCTACTAATTGGATGCCGAGCTTCTTATACCAATCCTTCAGGTGCCCTGGTGTGATGGCAGCTCCCGTGGCTACGACTGTCGCGTCTTTTAAGCCCAGAGCTGTGAGCAGCTTCTTTTTCACCATACCAGATACGATGGGGATTTTCAACATCTTGTCCAGCTTAGCTTGGGGCATCTTTTGCAAGACACCCAGATAGAATTTTGTCCATATTCTGGGTACGGCGAAAAAAGTCGTCGGCTGCGTCTCTTGTAGATTTTTAGCAAATGTCTCCAGGCTCTCCGCAAATGAAATACTCCCGCCGGTACAGATAGCAGGTGTCTCCATGCCCAGCCGTTCGGCTACATGATTGAGTGGAAGAAAAGAAAAATACTTCTGCTGCTCCGCTTGGTGTATGCCCAGCCATGAGGTCTTTTTTTCACTCTGCATGATGAGCGCCGGCGTCTTATGCAGATGCATCACACCCTTGGGGCTGCCCGTCGTGCCCGAGGTGAATAAGATCGTCCAAAGGCTTTCAGGGTCCGGTATTTCATTATCGGCTTTAGCATCGTGTTTGTTCAGTAATTCGTCCCATGGCGTGCCTTGTGTGACCTTAGCATTAGCAGGATACTGAGGGAATCTGATGATCTCTATGCCTTCTGGGATGGCTTCATACTTATCCCCCCATTCATCCAGTTTGCCCACGAAGATCAGTTTAGCATCACTTTTCAGAATGACATCTTGCAGCTTCTCCTTAGGGAGGCTGGGGTAGAGAGGCACCGAGACGCATCCTGCCATCTGTATAGCCAAGTCAGCGAGCACCCAGTGATAGCAATTCTTAGAAAAGATAGCTACGTGATCTCCTTTTTTAATTTTAAATGAGTGAAGGGCTGTGGCCATTTTGCGAGCCTGCTGGCCTGCTTCTGCGAAGGTCAGATTGATCCATTTATCGCCCTGTGGCTGCCTGAGAAAGACGACATCAGGTGTAGTGGATTCCCAATGATAAAAGTATTCGATGAGGGTAGAAAAGTCAGGATAGTTTTTTGCCATGATAAAGGTATTTATAACATTGATCTAAGTGTTTTAATGAGTCCCATGCGGTCACCGGCCAAATGCTCGCAGCCATCTACATAGAGCGTGGTACCGCTCACATATGATGAAAGATCAGATGCATAGAAGACTACTGCATTCGCAATGTCCTCCACTGTGCCAAAACGCTTCATGAGGTTCTCTTCTTTGCCCGCCTCAAAACGATCACGTATGGGCTGCGGGTACTGCTCCAGCCCTGATGACTCTATGGTGCCTGGGGCTATCGCATTCACTCTGACACCGTGCTGTGCCCACTCTTGTGCCAAGGTCTTAGTCAGGTTCTCTACTCCGGCTCTGGCCGCACCCGTGTGCGCCATACCTGGAAACCCACGGTGCATATTCGCTATGATATTCACGATGACGCTGGAGTTCTGGTGCGCGAAGAATTCCTTATACATGATCTGGGATACGTAGAATGTCCCATTGAGATTATTATTGATGACTGCCGCCCAGCCATTCTCACTGATCAGCTCGGCGGGTGCGGGGAATTGGCCACCAGCGTTATTGATTAAAATATCCAATCGACCAAAGTCAGCTTTGATCTTGTCAGCTACTACTTTGATCTGATCCGTCTTCCTGATATCGCAGGGCAGGTAAGCTACTGTACCATATTCGGACAGCTCAGCGGCGGCTTGCTGTAGTGGTTCCTCTTTTCTGGAGCAAATCATCACTGTGGCTCCCAGCTGTAAGAACTGCTTCGCTATGCCATAGCCGATGCCACTTCTGCCACCCGTGACGAGCGCTACTTTATCTTTTAAAATGTCAGTTTGATACATGGCTTTTGTTTAGCTGTTGATGGCTGGCTATTGGCCCGTCCACTCTGGTTTTCTTTTTTCTCTAAATGCACTCAGGCCTTCCTGTCCATCCTTACTGCTGACGGTCTTCTGCAGCATATCATAAAGATACTGATGTGCCTCTGCTGCAGGCTGTAGCTGATCGTATGACTCTAAGCCCATTCTGATCGCCGTCGGACTGTTTTGTTTAATCTCGTCGATGATTCTCTGCACTGCCCCGTCTATTTCCTCTGGTGTAGAAATCTCGCTCACTAGGCCATATTGCAGGGCTTCTTGCACTGGGAGATTATAGGCTCTGATGCACCAATCGATCACCTTGCGCGCTGGCATCACCTTCATCAGTGCAGCCATCACTTGGAAAGGGTAGAGACCCCGCTTCACTTCTGGTAGGCCAAACTTTACATCATCTTGTGCTACCACAATGTTGCAGCCAGCGAGAAAGAAAAATCCACCTGCGTAGACATCGCCAGTGATCTTAGCTATGGTGGGCTTATATACTTTATTGAATAATTCTCCAATGAGAACTTCTTGTCCAGGATCAGGCACTGTGGAGTCATGCTCCTCTATGATGCCAGCCATGGCCTTTAGATCTGCCCCCGCACAGAATACATTGCCCTTGGCACTAATTGTGATCATCCAGATGTCATGATTGTAGTGGGCATGGTGGAGTGCGTAGGCTATTTCATTCACCATCTGCGGATGCAGCGCATTCTTTTTATTTGCCCTGTCCAGCGTCAGATGCATCACATGATCTTCCACAGACAAATTGATGAAGGCATACTGGTACAGATGGAGATCATTGACTTGATCTGAGGTGTATAATTTCATGCGCTTTCTAATTAGTATCAGCTCTAAGGCTAATAGCTCTAATGTAAAGAAATAATTAGTCAAAATAGACTAATCTCGATAAGCATTGAGATATTTAAATGTCTTATCATTGCTGTATGTTTAGTAAGCAAAAATTCGACGAATATCGAGACAAATACAAGCGATTCATCAAGTCATCTTCCAGCTATGATGAGAGCTATAAATGGACAGCATTAGGTGCCTACGAGGAGCACTGGAACATTGCTGCCACGGACTTTGCCACGATGTATGATCAAGCCATACAGCAGGGCGAAGGCGAGCGGCTTTGGTCGGAGAAGAATGATTCTGCCAAGTCGGTCATGATCGAATTCGCTAAGCTCAGCCCAGAGATCATCCGAGATATGTTCGAAGACCTTTACCGTGAGTCATCAGACATTGTGCTGCGCATGGATCGCTTCGTCCACCACTGTGATCAGATGGTGAATGAACTCCAATCCGTCAGGCCATCAGCGAATGTCCACTATCATGACAACTATGAAATGATCTCTCTCTATCTGGCCATGAAGCAGCCCAATGAATACGCCCTATACAACTACTACGAATTCAAAAGCCTGATGTCTAAGCTCGGAGCTAAGACGACGCCTGGACTCAAAGAGATCGATCGCTTCTTCAAAGTCATGAAGACAATGTATAAATTCTTAATACAAGACGAGGAGCTAGTAGAAGCTTACAAAGCCAGACTGGAAAAACAGGGCACGTCCCCTGATCTCAATTTATTCTTAGCCCACGATTTCTGCAGCTGCTGCACGAATACAGGTTATATGGTCGAGCGGTATTGAATTGATGATGTTGCTGATGCGATGATTCCAAAGCAAAAGAAGGTACTGTCATTCTGAACTTGTTTCAGAATCTTGTCAATCGTAACGCGATGGCCTTTTGATTAGCTGATGCATTAATTAGCTGATGCGATGATTCCAAAACAAGAGAATGTATCGTCATTCTGAACTTGTTTCAGAATCTTGTCGATAGCAATGCGATTACCTTTTGATTAACTAATGCAGTAATTAGCAGATGCGTTGATTCCAATACAAAAGAATGTACCGTCATTCTGAACTTGTTTCAGAATCTTGCCGATGATAACGCGATGGCCTTTTGATTAGGTGATGCATTAATTAGCTGATGCGATGATTCCAAAGCAAAAGAAGGTACAGTCATTCTGAACTTGTTTCAGAATCTTGCCGATGGCAATGCAATGACTTTTGATTAACTGGTACAGAAATTAGCTGATGCGTTGATTCCAAAGCAAAAGAAGGTACCGTCATTCTGAACTTGTTTCAGAATCTTGTCTATAGCAATACAATGGCCTTTTGATTAGCTGATACAGAAATTAGCTTATGCGTTGATTCCAATACAAAATAAGGTACCTTCATTCTGAACTTGTTTCAGAATCTTGCCTATCGTTTCGCGATAATTTTGATAATTAGCTAATGCTGTGATTCCAAAGCAAAAAGGTGAAGCGTCATACTGTACCTGCCCAATAGTCAAGTTACTATAAAGATAAGACGTCACTCATGCTAAATACACCTGCCTTACCCTGCATCCATTCTGCTGCCATGACGGCACCTAAGGCAAAACCCTGGCGAGAGAAAGCTTCGTGAGTAATGGTGATCTGATCGATATCTGACTCATACCTGATGCTGTGGGTGCCAGGGACTTCGCCTTCACGCTTAGAAACGATGCCTACGGAGTCACTGTCCTCGATTCTGTCATTGACCCATTTTGTTTTTGCTTCTTGTCGATCGATGATCTGCTCAGCCAGCGTGATCGCCGTGCCACTGGGGGCATCTAACTTATGGACATGATGGATCTCCTCCATGGAGACGGTATAGTCAGGTTGAGCTGCCATCAGCTTAGCCAGATGCTGATTAAGTGCAAAGAATAGGTTGACCCCGATACTAAAATTAGAGGCGTAGAGAAAGCCTGCTTTTGCTGCTGCGACCTCACTGCACAAATCATCATATTGATCCAGCCAGCCTGTGGTACCGCTGATGCATGGCACAGCCGTCTTCACAGCTTGACTCAGATTGGCAAAAGCCACTTCTGGATTGGTGAATTCGATGATGACATCCGTATTATCAGGAGAAATATCCGTGATCTTGTGAGGTGAGTCTTTGTCAATCCGCAGGGAGATAAGGTGTCCTCTTTTTGTAGCTAATGCTTCGATGGCTTGGCCCATTCTTCCGTATCCAATCAGCGCTATATTCATAGTCAGTGTTTTGTAAAATCTTGCGGTCAATAAAACCCTAAAGATAGAGATATGTTAAATAAGTGGACTGTTTTGACTTAATTTGCAGCCACAATGAAAAGAGCTTATAAAAATGACATTCTGCTTCGCCTATTCGAAGGGGATAACATAGAGAGACCTCCCGTCTGGCTGATGCGTCAAGCTGGACGTATTCTGCCTCAATACAGAGCGATCAGGAATAATCTATCGGGCTTCAAAGAACTGGTGGAGACGCCAGAGCTGGCAGCGGAAGTCACTGTACAGCCAGTCGATGAGCTGGGTGTGGATGCAGCGATCATCTTCTCTGACATCTTAGTTATCCCGGAGGCTATGGGTCTTCCCTATGAGCTGATTGAAAAAGTAGGGCCCCGATTTCCCAGAACCATTCAAAGTGCTGCTGATATTGATGCACTCATAGAAGGGGAGGAGGCTGCTCATGAGTTGCAATATGTCTATAATGCACTGGATGCGACTAAGAGCCTGCTGGATGACCGCGTCCCTTTGATTGGATTCTCCGGGGCACCGTGGACTCTGTTCTCCTATATGCTGGAAGGGCAGGGCAGCAAGACTTTCTCCAAGGCTAAGAAGTTTCTCTATCAGGAGCGAGAGGCGTCACACAGGCTATTAGCTAAGCTGACAAGTACCATCATAGCCTACTTGAATCAGAAAATAGAGCACGGTGCTGACGTGGTGCAGCTGTTTGATAGCTGGGCGGGTGTCCTAAATAAGCCCTTATACGATGAGTTTTGCCTGCCATACTTGAAGCAGATCATTGATGGGGTACAAGGTGCGCCGCTGATCCTGTTTTGCCGTGGCGCCTGGTTTTCACTGGATGATCTGGCGGGTCTGGGGTCACAAGCACTGGGCATCGATTGGAATATGAGTATCAAGCCCCTGCGGGAGCAGGTCGGCAGTGACATCATCTTACAAGGTAATATGGACCCCTGCATGCTGTATGCACCTACTTCCGAAATAGGACTGGAAGTGGACCGCATCTGTAGTGCCATGGGACGGAATCACATTATGAATTTGGGTCACGGAGTCTATCCTGATACCCCCTTGGCACACGTCAAATTCTTTGTGGATCAGGTTAAAAAGTACCGCTATTAGGGTCGCTTATATATTTCGAAGTATTTACTTGGCAATTCCATCTATTTACATACTTTTAGGGCTGAAATCCCACGAACTTCAGACCAATTATTTCACCAAACGACAATAAATGGGTTGGTTCAATAGACTTAAAGACGGTATCACGACAAAGACCAAATCCAAACGGGAAGCTCCTGATGGATTGTGGCATAAGTGCAAAGGAAAAGGCTGCGGCAAGACGAATACCCTCAAAGAATTAGAAGAAAATTATTACAAGTGTCCACACTGTGATTACCATACCAGAATAGGCTCCTATGACTACTTCGACCTTCTCTTTGATGGGAAATACGAGATCATGTTTGACAACATTCAGTCAAAAGACATCTTGGGATTCGAAGACCTGAAAACCTATGAAGATAGGCTAAAGTCTGCTTATGCTAAGACCGATCTTCCTGATGCCATCTCTGTGGCTTCTGGGAAGATTAATAAGAAGCCAATCGTCATAGCCGCGATGGATTTTACTTTCATTGGAGGCAGTATGGGCTCAGTCGTGGGAGAAAAGATATCTCGTGCCATCGATGCTGCCATCAAGATTAAGTCGCCCTTTATGATCATCTCTAAGTCTGGAGGTGCACGTATGATGGAGTCAGCCTTTTCGCTGATGCAGATGGCTAAGACCTCGACTAAGCTTGCCCAGCTATCCAGAAAAAAATTACCCTATTTCTCCTTTATGACGGATCCGACGACGGGTGGTGTGACTGCCTCCTACGCTATGTTAGGAGACATCAATTTTGCGGAGCCTAAGGCCCTGATTGGTTTTGCTGGCCCGAGGGTCATCAAAGAGACGATCAAGAGAGATCTTCCAGAAGGCTTTCAGACCTCAGAATTTCTATTGGATCATGGATTCTTAGATTTCATTGTGAATCGAGCTGATCTGAAAGATAAAATTGGCGATTTATTGGATTTATTCTCTTCAAGCAACAAATAGTTTGCCTTTCATATTGGATTAATGTGCATCTGATTCATTGATTGTCAATGAGTTATACTGCTTTTATTTGCTTTTGTAGCCATTTCTGTTTTTGGGAAGTCACGAGTATTGTAAATATCTACAGGAGTTCAGACGTTAGCCATGTATAAATCCATCCAATTTGGAAAACAAAGAATCTACAGCTGCTGGTAAGCGTATCAGATCGAGTCGCACCAGACATAATATTCTAAAGGATGCAGAATTCGCCACGATCGAATTCCTCTGTAAGATCATGCCCAAATGGGTGGTGCCTGACCTGCTTACGGCTGTCGGTTTATTAGGCAGCGCGATCATCTTTGGCTCATTGATCTTGGGCATGACGAATCGATACTATCTCATCTTGGGTGTATTTGGCTTCGCGATCCAATGGTTTGGTGACTCTCTGGACGGCAGACTGGCCTACTATCGGAATATCCCGCGCAAGTGGTATGGCTGGTCGCTGGACATCAATGCTGATTGGATATCTGCCTGCATCATTGGCTTGGGCTTCTATTTCTATTTTCCAGACTACAAGATAATCTCATTCATTTTTGTAGTAGCCTATGGAGGCTCGATGATCGTCTCTCTCATGCGCTACAAGATCACAGATGTCTACACCATTGATGCTGGTATCGTGGGGCCTACAGAGCTCAGAATCATCGTGTCCATCTTTCTGCTTTTAGAAATCTTCTATCCTGGAGCACTTCAGCTCTTTGGCCTCTTTGGCTCTATATTCCTCGTGATCATCAATATGGTAGACTCCTTCAAAGTCATGAAAATGGGGGACAAGCGGGATGCAGAGGATCGAATAGCTAAAGCTAAAAAAGCAAAATCGAATTAAGCTTTGCTGAAGCCTTCTCAGAAATCATTTGTGGCCGTATTCGCCAAGTCGCAGGTATCCGCTTTCATCGGGGGCATCGTAGACTATCTGGTGATGCTCTTTTGTACTGAGATCTTGGGTATTCACTATGTGATCTCTATCGCCATCGGAGGCGTCATCGGCGCTGTGGTGAATTATACCATCAACCGCTATTGGACCTTTGACTCCAGAGACCAATCTAAAGCTTCGCAAATTCCTAAATTCATTGTCGTGGTGATTGGAAGCATTGTCCTGAAAGCTGGAGGCACCTATCTACTTACAGAAGTCTTTTCTATCGATTATCGCATCTCCAGATTGATCGCAGATGCTTGTGTCGCCTTCGGATTCAATTTTATGTTGCAGAAGTTTTGGGTGTTTCGCAAGTCGAAGG
>CALFUK010000093.1 GCA_937929945.1 uncultured Saprospiraceae bacterium | reverse complement strand
AAATTTAAACATATGAAAGATAGGTTTAGCTTCATTGCTCTTGAAGAAGCCAATCAGTGCTTGACGAAATTAGATAAGAAATCACGTAAAAAGGTGATGCACAACATTTGGAAAACTAAGTCTATAAACGACAAAATCCATTCAAACTAATAGCAAACGCAAGATTAGATACAATCCTAAAAGTTTTTAAAGCTCTAAACGCTAAAATAAAATTCAAAGTCGAACTCTTGAATGAAAAAATGGAATTAGTGTAGATGAAGCCCAAGCTATAACATCTAACGATGACTGCATGTCTACTCCTTCGCCGTAGAGACGCAGCAAAACCACCCATCCGCTATAGTGACGTAACAAGGTTTAATGCCCAAACTAACTACAGTAGGCACCTAACATGCGTCCCAGTAGGCACCTAGCATTATTCCAGTCACGCTGCATATAACGTGACTATCGTCCGTCCATCGGTTCACACTTCACCAATTGCTTCGTCCTATCCACTCGAAACATCAATTAAACTGATGAAATCTTACAATAACTAAAAACGATCAAATGAAAAAAACATCAATTACAACAGTCATGTTATTCATCGCACTGCTGAGTATCGGCCAAGCAGACAGTAGAATCCGAGAGGGCATTACCGTAGAGCCATTCGTGGCATATTCTCAATCATCATTTATAGGGAGTGATGCACCAGAGTCAACCGCTTTAGAGACATTTGCCTTCGGCATCAATGCCAACTATCACTTAGATGACACATGGAGTGTCCAGGCGGGGATCATTAAAGATGAAATGGGAGGTGCTCTATTCGCGGGTAGGATAACCAGACCAGATCAAGGTATCACATTCACCTCGCGGATTTTATCTCAAGAATTCATCACGATACCGCTACTGGCCAATTGGCATTTCGGTAAGCGCAAAAGATGGAATCTGGCCTTTGGTGGCGCATACTCCATTGCTATAGGTGAGGTGATAACTCTTAATGACCAAACTAACTCCAGCTTTGGAAGTGTAGCCATGACTGTAGGCTATCAAATACCATTGCCAACGGGGCATCTTAAAATCAGTTCACCAGCACTCTTCAAGGTAGTCAGTAATAAAAACCAAACTGTCTTTGATCATCAGAGTCGAAATTTGGTATCTCTTGGGTACCAATATCATTTTAGGTAGGTACGTGTGATGCAAAACGTAGGCACATGTTATGTATTCTGTATGGACGTACCGTGCATTCCATAGGCACGTTGCATGCCCATGTCGTACGCACGTTGCACACCCATTTCGTACGCACGTTGCATGCCCATTCCGTACGCACGTTACGTGCCCATTTCGTACGCACGTTGCGTGCCCATTTCGTACGCACGTTGCATGCAACGTGCCTAGAAAACGATTACCGTACCGACTTTTTCTATGAGATCCGTCCTGCCATCGATCGTGATTCTCATGACGTAATGATAAGGCCCTTTCTCTACTGGCTGATCATTGAGCGTGCCGTCCCAGCCTATAGTTGGATCGCCTAGTGCGCCACCATTCAGATCGTAGATTAGATTACCCCAGCGATCATAGATCATGATATCAGCTGAGCCTGCAAACTGATCATTCAGTAGTGGATAGAAAAACTGATTGGTCGTCCCTCTTGCATTGATGATCATCGACTCTCGATCGATCGAGTTAGGAATATAAACCTCTGGCGGGCCCCAAATGCGAATCTGGATATCAGCTCTGAAAGTACAGCCGCTCACATCAATCACTTCCACGGCGTAGAGTGCTGCATCAGATGTAGCCACTATAGTAGGCCTCGCACAGTCAATACAGCTCAGGCCTGGTCCTGCCCAGTTTATTTCTGCTGGTGTAATCCCCATGATCTCCAAGGGAAACTCATAGGTCTCACCTGGATTAAGAAACTTCTCATCCGGTAGACTGATGCTGCCAGCAGTATAGTTATTGATATTAATGTCTTCCGGTACGGCAAAGCAGCCACTGGCATCGCGCACATTTAGGTTATAAGATCCGATATCGACAAAGTCAAAAATAGAATCACCTTGGAAAGAGGTCCGATTAATCGTGTATGTGTAAGGAGGCGTACCGCCTACCACATCTATGAATCTGATGCTGCCATCCGGGAAGTCTGGACAGAGCGGCTCGGTAATCTCATAGTCGTAGCTTAGTGGCTCCGTATCAGTCACGCTGACAGAGTCCACAGCCTCACATCCATTCATATCCGTCACAGTGACGAAGTATTGACCTGTATCTCGATTTGGCGATTGCTGATTGATCCCACCATCATCCCAGACATAGCTGTATGGCTGAGTACCGCCCGTAGCATTAGCCTGCAGGATGGCATTGCCATCTCCAGAGCAGGTGATGGGATTACTGATGATGGCGTCTACTTCTAAAAGCAGTGGGTCTGTCAGATCCACTACTGTGGCTCCCACGAAATCTCCATTTTCATCATAACTATTGATCGTATAGATATCCCCTCTTAGACCAGATATCTCTGCTGTCAGTGTCACAGGATCTACAGTCACTAAGGTCATTCCCGTGAACATGGCTCGCTCAAATTCATATCGGTAGCCAGCTTGTTCTGGATCGATAGAGAAGGTTATCAGACCATCGATCTCTCCATTACAGCTCGGTGGCGTGCCGATAGCATCGACGTCACCTGGAGGTCGGCAGTCTCTGATATTGATGTTGAAGAAGGCTGTATCAGGAAAGCAGATTTCGCCATCATTCGGTATGATGAAAAAGACCTGATAGTCTCCAAAGGGTAAATCTCTTGTGAAGAGACTGTCATTTCTGATCGTAGTTGGGTCAAATTCATTGATGAAGCGGCCCAGCTGTGATGACACGAGCTGCCTCATAGCAATCGTATCCCCCTTACAATTAAATAGGTCAAAGCCATTTCCAGCTTCCAAAAGGGGTATGGTATTGACGATCACTGAAGTGCGTCTCTCACTGGTACATCCATTAGCGTCCACAGCCTGAGCAAAATAATCGCCATCTGCGTCTGGCTCATACATACCTGTCCCTAAGAGCGTTCCACCTTGGCCAGAGTTATACCACTCTATGGTGAAGCCTGCTTCCACTGATGCGATCAGTGGTGGATAATCTTGATCACTACAGCGCAAGACAAATGAATCATCGGACGATACCGTAGGTGCCGGTATTGGCGGACACTCACAGTCGGAGACGACATTGATGGTGTCTGTACAGCCAGTCGTCGGCAATTCTATAATCAGATCAAATACATCTGCGGATGGAATATTGCGGATACGCAGGGTATCGCCATCTTCCTCTACACTTCTTCCATCAGATGAGAAGACGCTGCCGTTAGTGATGAACTGGATGCCATACGAGCCACCGAAGGCATCACAATCGATCACTTCATAAAAGCTCAGCTCTGGACCAGGTATGACTTCCACCGTAAGCTCTGTAGAGTCAGGACAGGGCCCTGGCGTCACATAGCGAATGGTATAGGAATTACCCTCTACAGTATTTAATATTTCACCAGTCAGCTCATTGATCACCGCACCATCTGGAGCTTGATTTACAAGGCTGAAGCGCCCTCCAGGTATGACGACTGATCCAGCTACTGGTATGGGATCTACCCCAAAACAGTCATTCGCATAAGAAAATGAAGGATCTTGTTTTTCTACTAATATGACATTCACTAGGACACGGGTATCACTGACACATCCACTCCGATTCGTCGTCTCTCCCCTGTACATACCTGCTGCAGGTGGTCGAAATGCTGTACCCTCTCCTACCTTCGCTCCGTCTTCATCATACCAGTCTACATCAAAGTCTGCTTGCACCTCCGTCATGATCTCTGGTATCACATCACCTAGACAGGCATTAATCGTCGCGTCACTGAGTAGTGTCGGTGCATCGGGTGTGATGACACAGCCTTCACATGGCTCATCTTGTACCGTATAATTGACCACCTCAGATTCACATCCTACTGATTTGACCACTTGGATCTGGAGGCTCTCGCCTGGCATCAGGTCCGTTATCGTCCAGTTAGGTGCAGATCCCATGAGTCTGCCAGCAAAATCCTCCGTCGGTACCCCATCAGCATTAAACTGTAGTGAATAAAGACCGATAGCCGGATCGCATGTGATCAGCGTATCAGTGATTGATGGTGCTGACTCTATGGTGATATCTGTATCCATGGAGTCAATGGCGCACACACTGACAATGTATCTGACGGTATAAGTCTCTCCAATCACTGCATCGGTCAGCTCTCCTGTCAGGTCATTGATACTAGCCACCATATCTGGAGAATCGATTAAGAAGAATCTACCTCCAGAATTAACAGTAGTCGGTATGATGCTGGCTGTCTCACATAGATTGTCGTAGGTGAAGCCTGCATCTGAGCCATTTTGGTCAATGATCAGCGATGATCTGGTCGTGCTGATACAGCCATCGCTGTCAGATGTCTCCGCCCAGAAGGTGTCTATAGTCATTGGTGTGAATGTGAGGCCTGTGCTAAGTATATCTCCTGCTGTCTCATCGTCATACCAGTCCACGGTGAATCCTGACTCGACAGTCGCTGTCGCTTCTTGGATATCGCTAAGCTCGCATATGATCTGTCGCGGTGTCAGAATCACAGGTGCTGCTGGTGGAGTATCACAGTCATCTTCGCATACATCAGTCGGAATATTGATTTCTATTTCTGCTGATTCACAGCCATTGGCATTAGTCGTGACTAAGATGAACTGCTGTCCTGGCACCAGACCACCGATCGTCCAGCCATCCGCGATTGATCCATCTAATGATGCACCAAAAAGTCTCGTAGGCATGCCATCTGACATGACATTGATCGAATATAGATTAGTGGCAGGATCGCAGAAAGGACTACCCGTGCTGCTGATGATCGCATTCGGAAATTTCAAATACTGCATAGCGAGCCTCTCGGTACTCTTGCAAGATGGATCATTGGTGGATACTGTCTCAGCGTAATAAGTCTCTTGCTCTTCTGGTATGAAGCTCAGTCCAGTACTGACTGAGTCACCGCCAATTTCAGCATTATACCAATTGACCGTAAAGCCTACTTCGACCGTGACCATGAGGGGCGTCTCATTATCGATACAGCTGATCACTGTACGCGGACCCACTGGCTCCGGTGCATCAGGCGCTACATCACAAGAACACTGCTCAGACGTAGCTAAGGGGAAAGACTGTGTCATACAGTTACCTTCTCCTTCGATAAAAATATCAAAATTACTATCCGATGGGATATCGGTGATGGTGTATTCTGGGCCTGTCCCTGTGAGCATCCCTTGAGAAGGAGGCAGTGGTGTGCCATTCGTCTCGAAGCTGATGGTGTAAGTCGTCGATCCTTCTATGCAGTCGACAAGAGCATTACTTAGCTCTGGTGGGCAGAGGACTGTGACATCCGTCTGAAAAGGTGTAGGACATTCTACCCCTACCACATGCATGACGGTATAAGTTGTGCCGCATACAGGATTAAGTAGTTCTCCCGTATTCGTATCGATTGACACTCCGTCTGAGGGAGGACTCATCAGGGAAAATTCGCCTCCTGCAGTCTGCACCTGTCCTGGAGCTATGGATGACTGATCACATACCAGATCGTAGCTAAAAGTCGGGTCGCCAGACTGTAGTTCATTGACGACAATCTCTGCTCTGAAGGATGCCTCTATTGTCATCTCCGTAGGTAATCCTTTATCTTCTATCCATTCGACAGCAGCAAAATAGCTACCTGGTCCGAGGGGTAGAAAAGTGAATCCTGTATCCAAAGCATTTCCACCAGAAGGAGCATCATACCAAATGACTTTTAATGTATCAGCTAAATCTTCACCGAGTAAAGGAATTAGTGGTTTATAGAGCACCCTATTTTGTTCTAATATCGGTAAGGAGTCAACTTCAATTCTTGGTATACTTTTGCAAGAGAAATAGCGATATTCACTTTCTATTGGTACTGCTGGATCTTCATCCAAAGTGTTACTCCCGCCACTATTGATACTACTGACAAATCTCTCACTGATACATACATCAGATGGATCAAAAGCCACCCTGATGGTGACATCGGTATTCTCAGGTATATGCGATATAATGTAATCATCACCACTGCACATCAGAATCACCTCTCGGTCAGCGGGGCAGAGTTCGCCTACCATGTTACCAGCATCATCGAAGGCACCAATTGGCGTGCCATTAGTCGTGAACTCAATTTCAAATTCTCTTGGAGTAGATATCGGCACCACCAGCTTTTGGCTGGCTGCAGAAATGTCAGGTAAACACGATATCACAACAGGCTTAGTCACGACATCTCCACATATCGGATCCTGATACAGGACCATATAAGTGGTGCCACATACCGCATTAGAGATAGAGCCCGAATTAATATTGATTCTGGCACCATCGCCAGGATTAGATTCGAATGAAAAGAAACCACCTGGCGTCGGAAGATCAGTGACTACACTCGCTTCTCCATCACAAAAGTCGGGCATGGTAAAGTCAGCGGTAATCGTATTATCTATGCTATAATCAAAGACATCGCTGGCGTCTGACTCAGGACAGGTCATCGGTGCTGTCAATAAAAACAATCTGGCTGTGTAAGCTCCTTCATCGGCAGGGATAAAAGGAGATCCTGTAAATACCAACGTATTGCTGTCATCATACCAATTCACACCAAAGGAGCTGACGTCCGAATTATTCACCGTGAGTTCGGGCACCGGGTCTGAAGCGCAAAATGGCCCTGATGCTGAAGGAATGATCAATGGCTGTCCAATGGGCACGCATGCACTACCTAAGCAATCACCAGAGGCCGTGATCGTGACTATTTCAGGATCGCAGTTTGATGCAGGGTCAGTAATCTTGAGCTGGACCGAGGTCTCTGTGTCTGATGCAAAGCGTATGTCATAATTTCCTCCACCCTGATCATCAATAAAGAGCGTCGATCCGCTTTCTGCTTCTACTGTGAATGCCGGATTGACAGCGAGCATGGCTGAGTAGGTCCTGTCAGCCACATCACAGTTTTCATCACTGATCGTAAAAGGTAATGACAGACTTATCCCCGTCACTCCCGTTCTGGGTACGTCAGGACTTACACAAATAGAATCAGCAATCGTAAAGGCCTGCACTGAGAGCTCTCCTGTCGTCGTCTGCTGAAACGAATCAGCGGTTATCAAGAGCATCCCATCTTCGTCAAACCAATTATAGCCGATGACACCTGGATCAGCATTAGTGATCGTGATGGTCGGAAAGTCATCTCCATCACAGATCGTCGTCGGAAAAGCTGCAAATGTCGGAGGATCTGGAGGAGTACACACACCACCAGTCATCATATCGCAGTCAGCAGCAGCTAAGCTCAGCGCTCTAAAGGAAGAAGAGCAGCCGGTAGTCATGTCTGTCAGACTGAT
>CALFUK010000092.1 GCA_937929945.1 uncultured Saprospiraceae bacterium | reverse complement strand
GTCTAAATCAGAAATCTGGTATACTCGGCTTCGAGGAAAAAAATAAACTTTATTTAAAAAGCTCTATGAAGACGACTGTAGCAATTGCGAAACACTACTCCCAATGGGGTGAAAGCGAAATAAACTCCAGACAAAATGAATTAGCAAAACATGCCAAACAAATTTGGAGATTATAATCCAATGCTTATTGTCGTGCTGTCTACTGTTTAGTGATTCTAATCCAACGCATTCGGCGGACAATGCTCCATGATGTAATTAGTCAATAGTGTGTATAGATGCTTAGTCGTGCCCTTGCCTTCCCAGATACCATGAGATCGATTGGGATAGATCATCAGGTCAAATTGTTTGTTGTTTTTTACCAATTCGTTGATCAGCATTTCAGCATTTTGGTAATGTACATTGTCATCTGCTGTGCCGTGGATCAAGAGTAGATTGCCTGCCAGATTCTCGACCTGACTGATGGGAGATCCTTCTATGAAGTCCTCAATATTTTCGCTCGGCAGCCCCATATAGCGTTCTTGATAAATGTTGTCATATGCCAGCTGGTATGCCACCGCCGCGACTGCCACTCCAGTCTTATAGATCTCGGGATATCTGAAGAGCAGGTTGAGCGTCATGGATCCACCACCACTCCAGCCCCACACGGCAGTCCTTTCCGCATCGATGTAAGGCCACTTCAGCACTTCTTTAGCAGCCAGAGCCTGGTCTCTCGAATTGATGATTCCGACTTTCCGATAGATGCTCTTGCGCCACTCGCTGCCTTTCAGAGAGGGTGTGCCTCGGTTATCCATGTCAATGATCACATAGCCTTTCTGAGCCATCATGATGTTATACAGTCCGACAAACTGATCTGTGGCTACTTGACCCCAGGGCTCTCCATAGACATGAAATAAAACGGGGTACTGCATCGTAGAATCAAAACCAATCGGCTTGATCATTCTGCCCTCGATCTCTATCCCCTCCTCAGTAGTCACTTGGAAGAATTCGATATCGGGCAGCTGCAGCTTACTGAGTTGACGCTTGTAGATATCATTGCTGATGATGGTCTGAATCTTCTTGTGATCCGGCAGGCTGATCAGTCTGACAGAGTATGGTTCTGACACACTGTTGTGGATATGAAATGCATATTTTCCATTAGGAGCGATGTCGTAGCGATTCACGCCTGCATATTCAGCTGGAGTCATCCGTGTCTTACGACCGGCCTGATCGACATGATATAGATAGCGCTGCGTCGGATCATCAGGCGAAGCCATGAAGTAGATGCCCTCAGCTCCAGAATGTAGCACGGAAGCTACATCGTATTCACCAGGTGTCCGAAGCTCTGCTGTACCATGCTGAGGGCTGATCTCATAGATATGTCGCCAGCCGTCAGTCTCACTCATCCGATAGAAGGATAGCCCATCACCAGCCATAAACATATCAGTCCTAGCCCAACCATTCGCAGTGACGTCTGGGTATTTGATGTCGACCCAGGTATCTTCCTTCTCTTCATAAATTTTTTTGAGTGACTTATCAGTCAGATCATAAGTCCACATGATCAGGTGATTTTGATGTCGATTGAGCTGCTGAATAAGCAAGACATGCTCTTCCATCCATTGGATAGCCGGGATGTAGTTTTGATTCTTTTTACCTGGCAAATCAATCCAGCTCGTCTCTTTTGTCTTCATATCTATGACACCCACTTTACACGCTGAAGGAGCCTGACCCACTTTGGGGTACTGCACAGGCACGATCTCGGGGTAAATGCTGTCAGTATTGTTAATCATGTAAAAGACCCCAGTCTGGCTGGCATCCAGCTGCCAGTAAGCGATGTGGCTGGCAGAATCATTCCAGCGAAAGCCATCCCTGCAGCCAAACTCCTCTTCATATACCCAGTCAAAAGTTCCATTGATGATATCCTTGTTACCATCGAATGTAAGCTGCGTGATCGCACCAGATTTAAAATCTTCTACATACAGGTTAAACTCGTGGACATAGGCGACTGATTCGTTATCGTCAGAAAACTTAGCAAACATCAGTGATGATGCTGGCAGTCCTGCACCTAGCTGAGACAACTTCTCGGTATTTTTATCATATACCCAATAGTCTCCTTTGGTATTAGACCTCCAGACGCGCTTAGAATTATTAAATAGTAAAACCTTACTTTGGTCAGATGACAATGTATAGCTTTCGATCTCTATCGGCTTCTCTGCTGGGGTGGGTCTTAGCTGATCTACAGAAAGGAAGGTCGACTTAGCCATTGATTGGGAGTCATACCTGATCAGCTCAGAGCCTCGGAGTGTCTTCTCTTTGACGATGTATCCATCGCCTTGATCGATCCATTGATAAGGCTCTAAATGCTTCTGTGTGAACTCTACGGAGGAGTAGATCCGATTAATATCTAAGAGTGACTTATCCTGCGCGAATCCAGTAAGCGAATGCAGTCCAATAATGATAAGAATGCATCTAATGCGGTAGATCATGATCATCGATATAAATGATTAATAAAATATGTAAGGGCAGCAATACGACACCATCGCACTCAGCGACTAATGCCGGTGCTTGATCACCTTCGCCGTGTAGATCTGATCTGCAGATGTGATCAATAATTGGTAGAGGCCATCTTCCAAATGAGTCACATCCAATCTATATCTATCACTGGTGATCCATCCACTCATCACTAATGTACCGTTTATTCCAAACACTCTGTAATGCTCATCCATATGATCGTCCACTGTGATAACATCAAATACTGGATTGGGACTGATGGTGACAGTTTGTAACGGTAGATTATCAGTGCTACTGATCAGAGATGACTGCAGCGTGTGGCGTTTGAAAAATTCCCAGATCTCCACGGTCGCACTGATATCTTGATTTGTCACACCGAGGATGATGCCCGCTCCAGGCCAAGTATGCGCACCACCAAATACCCGATACAGCAGTACTTCGCTTTCTCCGCCACAGTTATTATAGAATTGTTTTTCGACAGCACTCTCATCCTCCAGATTTATATCAGGGATCGCTTCAATCGTGGGCTCTGCATCACAGCCATTCTGCTGCGCCCAATAGGCCATCAGCGTATCTATACCGATATTGATGACTCCAAAGCCAGCATAGGGCACTGTCTCATCTTGGGTACCGTGTATCTGCATTACAGGTACTGGCCTGTTTGGACTGCAGAGTGGGACAAAAGTGGGTACCATAGAGCCAGTGACGGAGGCTATTGCCGCCACCTTATCATTCAGCTCGCAGGCCAGACGATAGCTGAAGAAGCCTCCATTGGACATCCCTGTAGCGTATACTCTATCTGGATCAACGTCCTGAGTCGCGATCAGCTCGTCGATCAGTGCACTGGCGAAAGCTACATCATCACTCATCGTCCCAAAGGTCCAACCAACATTCCAGCTATTAAGTAGCCCTTCAGGGTAAGCCACTATGAACTTCTCCGTCTCCGCTAATCCATTCATTCCAGAATAAATCTCTTGCTGAATGGCATTAGAACCAAAACCATGAAAATTGAGGACCAGAGGTAGCTTCTCTGTTGCTGTTCCTGATGGGGTGAATAGCCTGTATTCCCTAAGAATTTCTCCCAGCTCAATATTTTTTAGCCTTGTCTCTTGGCCTGTCAGTGACAAGCACGAAGACAGGATAGCGACGATTATACAGTATGTATGGAAATTTTTCATTTATTATTTTTTCATTGGGGTGTCGTCAATTACATTCAGTAATAGCGACTACGCCGCTTCTCTCTTTATAGATCTAATAAACCAAAAATTTGATGATGAGGCACTGAGATATCAATTACATCAAACTTTGGATTTAACTTGTTTCTTATGGTGCTCCAAGTATTTTGAGATCTCGCGTCTGAAGTTACAAAATGAGTTATTGTTACATCAAGATCTGCTTGGGCAAATAATTTAGAATCATTGGGAATTATGGCTCTTGGTTTTAATTTATTAAGTAACACTTTGTTTTCCATAAATAAGATCTTTGCAAATTCTCCTGTTTTTTGAGCATGATCTTGATTGAAGGGAATAATTTCCATGTTTAGTAATGGCAACTCCTCTACGAGACCTACGACGCAGTATTCAGCAATAGAAATGGTTGAAATTTTAAGCCTAATTCTACGATCAAGAAAATACTTGTAGTAGCCAATCGCATTCAAATGCAAAGGGTCATTCTGATTTAGGAGTCTAATAAAGAAACTGGTATCCAGCAGAACGCTACGCTTCATATCCTCCTCTAATTCCAATTTGCCAATCTTCTGAACTAAAATCTTTCCAATTATTAGATGATTTCTGGATTAAAGACTTTAAATATTTTTCATTGTAGCTGGGATCGTAGTCTATCAGTTCTACAAGCTTGAGGGACGTGGTATCAATTTCCCCAGTTAGCAAATTTTGCAGCCCTACTGCTCGAATACCATAATCTTTGTATAATATATTTTCTTTTCTATTTCCTAAGAACTCTTCTCCCGTTTCAATGGCTATGTATCCATAATCGGATGTATCAATATGAATATTGACTTTGCTTTTTCCTCCAGCATCCTTAAGGGTACCATAGAAATAGAATTCTGCTTCTACCCATATTTTTTCATTTCTGAAAAAAGTAGAATCCCGATTAATTTTCAGTTGATAGTCTGAAACCAGTGAGGTTTTGATCTGAAAAGTATAATCTTTCTCTCTTGCAAGTTTTTGCATATTCTCTATAGCCCGCGCACTCTTCAACTCTAAAAACTCTATTGAATCAGATTCAGAAATTTGACTCAAAATGGCGCTAAATCCAATAATGGCTTGGATTGATGTTTTAAATATATGTCTTACAGACCCATCCTTTATCTCATACGTAATGATCGGTCTGTCCTTTTTATTTTGGGTATATAGTAAATCCTCTACGTTGTAAAGCATTGAAATAATATGCTTTATATCGTAGTTATTTGGATTTAGCTCCTGATTACCGAGCTTGCCAGTTACTTTGATTTCGACCTCACCAATTTTTTCCATATCCAGACTAAAGTTACTATTATAGTTTATTCTATGGTACTTTAAATACAACGATGGTTCCTGAAATATGATTCTTTACACGTGTGGCACATATGGAATAAAAATGAACCCCAAAAAGTAAAGACCTTCCATAAAGTACCTAAAAAGAAAGCCATCCAACAAGTAAGATTTTCAGACCAAATTTTAATCCAACTAAATCAAAGGGTTATAATTTTTGCACTGATCAAGTATCCTTATAACGGTATTTCATTGGCCATCACCTAAAACTATCAAACTGATTTCTCCCGTAATTATACTTTAAAAAGCCGCCTAACTGCGGTGACTTCACTGCGATTAAAAAATTAAACGTGCCGCGCGCGGGCTGCCAGTCAAACCTCATATTCCAGCAGTGCAGGTCTCGAGCTAAGCCTATGGAAGGATAGACGAATCTCTTATTTTCAAAATCATAGGCTATCTGACCCAGGGTGAGGTACCAGTTTTCACTTAGTTGGATATTCCCATTAATACGCAGAGAGTGGGTCTGAAACCCTCCCTGCTTTTCTCCATCCTCCGATGACATGCGATAGGTGATGGTATGGCTCATCCTGAAATTACTGAGCAGCTCCCAGAAAGATATCTGCTGTCGACTCTCCTGATCGAGGTCTACCTGCCCATCGCGGCGACTCTGTGAATCTCTCAAGTCCCGTTCTGCAGAGCCTAGTGATCGATCATCGAATTCACTATAATTATCATTGGAGATGCCTTGTTCGAAGAGGTTCTCTTCTTCTTCACGGGCCTCCTCTTCGGGCGTTTTCTTCTTCTTACGCTTATCGAAATAGCCGATGATGTCCTTCACCGTCAAGCTAGTCGTTAGGGAAGCTCTGAAATCTTCGAAACGCAGCAATCGCTTGTTTTCTCCCCACACTGTCTTATTCACTCGTCGATTATTCTCCTCCATATAAGGATCAAATGTCGCGCCGAAAGTCAGATTACTCCGCTTGAATAATCGGGCATTGCCCGACACTGCTACCCGACTCCACTGCAGCGAGTCGGCAGCAAAATTTCGGCTACCAGAAATATTTAAGGCATTCAGTAGTTTGAATTTTTTCTCCGTAGAATCTTTTTTAGAATAGTACTTACCCTCGAAAAGATTTTGGATGTTATAGGTAAGCGCCATCTGCTTCTCACCAGGTCTGGGCACAGAGAAGATCCCCCCATCAAATCGGGTGTACTCTCTGAAGCTATCTTCATCATCGATATCATCTCGGACAGTCTCAATATAACGCTCCGTACTCGGCCTGAAAGACAGTCCAATACTGGGCCGCATGGTATGCCTAATGCCTCGCAGCCATCCTTTAGCAAAGAGAGCCGTACCAAACACATTGGTCGATAGATTCACCGATGAGCTGAAATTACGATACGTGCTGAAGCCAGTATTGAAAACATCATCGACTACCGTAAAAGTGGAGTCTACTCGTCCCGTAAAAATATCGGTGGATACGATGGTGTCAGGATTAAACTGCTTCTCTAAGGTTTTTACAAACCACAGCTCATCGTAATCCATAGAAGGTGTAATCTGGAAGTGATTCAGCACATTAAAGGAGGCTCCTACACTGACATCATGAGATACGCCTGTCTGAATTTTTTCTAAGGTCTCTGGCGTGAATAAAATGGTATCTAAGGTGCTTACGAAATTCTTAAACTTGGAATTATAGCGAGCATTCACCTTCTCATACCATCGCTCCTTTCCGACCCTATTTTTACGCTTAAATGGATAGATGGTCTTCATCCTTAGTTCTAAGTTGGGCAGGGTAAAATCTATTCTTCTGGTACGTGTATTCTGCGAATGCCCCAAAGTCGCATTAAGGCTCAGCGCATCTATACCTGGAAGGCTATGAGAAATTCTAAAGTTAGAATTAATGATGTTCTCCAATTGAGAGGTCGCATCATTGTAGTTATTTCTGTCAAAGTCGTTGGTAGTGAATCTGAAGTTACCGCCCACTGTAAGGTATGGGTGGGCCTTACTGTCTTGATTATGAGTCAGTGCAAAGGAGAAGGATTTGTTCACTCGATTATTCTGTGGATCGCCTTCCACTTCGACGATCTGAGTCGAATAGCCCAGCTGCAGATTTCCTCGATACTTATAGCGCTTAGCATAGTTAGTGGCGACTCTCAAGCCCCATGACCCTCTGGAATATACATCACCCGTGACTCGGAGATCCATATAGTCATTGAGCGCCCAATAGTAACCGATCTCTCGAAAGCCAAAGCCTAAGCGATCAGAAAATTCGAATCCCTGCTGGCCTCCGAAAATGATGCCTGAGCGCTGACCCTGTATCATTGGCATGAAAGCAAATGGGATGAAAATGGGCGTAGGTATTCCTCCGATCTCTAGTCTGGACGGACCGATCACAGCCAGCTTATCTGGTATCAGCTTCAGCTTACTGGCGCGGATGCCGTAATGTGGATGTGGCAGGTTACAGGTCGTAATCAGTGCATTCTTATTAAAGATGACATCATCGACGTAGAGGCTATCTTTAGCCTGGCTCACGAACTTAGTGACTGCTCCGTGGACAAAGTATTCGCCCTGCTGCGTATAGGCCTCATAGACGATGCCTTTCTGGGTTTCAAAGTTGAACTTCATCTTACCATACTCAAAATTCTGACCTTGGGCCTTGAAGCTGGGTCTGCCTACTTCTTGCCCATCATCTCTCTTCAGACTCTGAGCAAAAGCCTCCTTTTTGATAAAATCGAAGATGATGTATCCCGCTTTGATTTCATTGTCTTGATACTTTACATAAGCATCACCTATGAGGTGTATCTGATTATTGACCACATCAATCCACTGGGTATCTTGAGCGCCGTGTTCTATCTGCTCATCGATGCTTTGAGTAGATATCGGTATCACTATGGTGGTATCAGCAGAGGAGAACGGATCGTCAGCAGGGCTGACAGCAGCATCAGCACGATTAAAATTGATGGTGTCTTTCGGAAATACTTTAGCGGGTCTCTGCTGGGAAAAACAAGGAACTGAAAAACATATTAAAAAAATATATACTATATAACTCCTTGTTTTCAAACGATTTCTAATAATTTGATGTAAATTTACACGTATAATTCTAAAAGGTCTCAAAATGATTATTCTTCAAAAGCTATTCCAGTATAGTGTGATATTACTATTCTGTATTTGCACCCTTCATACCACATCGCTGTCTGCTAAAAACGACCCTTCTCATGATCCAGTTGTTAATGGAATCATAAAGTTCAAAGTCAAGAAATTGAGCTCCTTTGACAAACTCGATAAAATCGTGATCGATGCTGGTCATGGAGGCAAAGACCACGGCTGCTCAGGTGATCATTCCAAAGAAAAATTCATCGTCTTGGACATCGCTAAGCGACTCGGTGCCTTAGTCAAATTTTATCACCCAGAGATAGAGGTGGTCTATACCAGAGACACAGATGTCTTCATCCCTCTGGATACCAGAATTGATATCGCCAATAAGAATAAAGCGGACCTCTTTATCTCCATACACGCTAACGCCATCCACAAAGACTACGTCAGTGGTACGGAGACCTATGTCATGGGACTACACCGAGCGGAAGAGAATCTGGCAGTCGCCAAAAGGGAAAACTCTGCCATCCTCATGGAAAATAACTATGAGCAGACCTATGGCGGCTATGACCCCAACTCGCCCGAAGCACACATCCTGCTCTCGATGTATCAGAATGCCTACTTAGACAAGAGCATCAACTTCGCAACTAAAATCGAAAACAGCTTCACTACTCGGACACCGCTCAAAAGCAGAGGCGTCAAGCAGGCAGGCTTCTTAGTACTCCGCAAGGCGACGATGCCCAGCGTCCTAATCGAAACAGGCTTCCTGACAAACGATCTAGACGAGGCCTACCTGATGAGTGAGCAAGGTAAAGACGAATCCGCCGATGCCATCCTCAAAGCCATCACCCAATACAAAAGAGAAGTGGAAGGCGAATATTGGATATCACAGCAGGATCAAAATACTGCAGCACCCTCGGGACCAGTCAGCACCACCACTCACACCACCACTGAGGTGTCTGCCCCAAAAGAGTCCGTCGCAGTGGCACAGCCAAAACCGACAGCATCCCAGCCTGTCATGACTCATACCCAGCCTAATGCCAAAAGTCCAATCCAGCAAGCTAAAGAGTCCATGGCACAAAACGCCACACCAGCTAACAATCAGGTGACTAAGCAAACGAATACGACATACACCACCAATACCACACCAGTAAAATCGAAACCAAACCAAGAAAATCAGAGGCCATCCCAGACCACACCCACATCCACGACTCGGACATACTCCGGTGCCACAGGCATCGCTGACATGAGCCGTGCAGTATTAGTCGATCATGAGCAGTCAGTTATGACTGGTACGACTACAGCGACTAACACCACATCACATCAGCCTGTCAAGCACGTACATATCAATACCGCTGCTCAGAAAATATATCGCATCCAAATAGCAGCAGGCAAACAAAAACTCGTCACGGGCCACGAAAGTAAATTCAAAGGCATCGCTGATCTTGAAGTCAGAAAAGAGAATGACATGTTCAAATACATGACTGGCTTCTATACAGATCTCGCAGATGCATTTCGAGCTAAGGATAGTATGCGATCGAGAGGCTTTAAGGGAGCATTCATCGTAGCTTATGAGGGCGATAGCCGGGTAAGTTTATGATAGCTTATTGATCGCATGGCTAAATCTGGGCTATTGTCCTATACCCTCGTGCAAACTTCACATACAGATTACTGATAGAGCAAGCGGCAGAGCAAACAAATGATTAACTTTGCGCCTTATTTGCAAAAATCACTATGTCAAGAGAAGTAAAATTAGGAATACTTGCCATTCTTACGATCGCATTAGCCATTTGGGCCTACCAATATGTTAAAGGGAAGAACTTATTCAAAAAAACCACGACTTTCTATACCGTATTTGACAATGTAGACCAGCTCACGGTGGCTTCTCCTGTCAGCATCAATGGATATAACATCGGCACTGTGCTCGATATTGATCTTAACCCCAGTAATACTAAGTCTATCTTAGTGACGATGGAAGTAGATGGTAACATCGCCTATCCAAAGTCAACACAAGCTCTACTGATGAGCGCAGGTGTCGTCGGAGGTAAGATGATAGCTTTAGAATTCGATAAGCGCTGTACTGGACCCGACTGTGCCAAGTCTGGAGACACCCTCCAAGGTAAAGCAGTAGGCCTCATCGAATCAATGATCGGAGAAGGCAACATAGACAACTACTCGCTGGCCGTGAAGCAGAGTGTGGGAAGTGCTTTAGACACACTACTCAAGACCCTCTCAGATAAGGAGATCGACTCCCCTATCAATCAAAGTCTACATCAGATGCAGATGACTATGCAAAATCTTGCAAGTGCAACTAAGACAATGGATTCATTCATGAAATCATCCTACGGTGACCTATCCGCGACGATGAGCAATATGGCTACCCTCAGCAATAGCTTAGCCTCCAGCAACGAGCAAATCAAAAATCTACTCAATAACTTGGATGCGATCTCCACCGAGATGAGAAAAGTACAGATCGTACCAACGATCGAAGCCACGAATGGAGCGATCACTCAAGCCACAAGTCTGATGCAAGGATTAGACTCGACCATCTCTTCCTCTACTGAGGCATTCACAGAGCTATCCACCATGCTGGACAAGATGTCCAATGGAGACGGCACCTTAACTAAACTGATGAATGATGATCAACTCTATGACAACATAGAACTCTCCACCCAAAACTTAAACTTACTGCTGCAAGACCTCAGATTAAACCCCAGGAGATACCTCAGAGTCTTTGGTAAGAAGTCAAAAGAATATGTCCTGCCTGAGGATGATCCTGCATTTAAGAGTGGAAATTAGAGAGATCGCATCAGCCTTTGCAGCTAAGCCTGATGGCTCGCCATGTCATAGCCTCAGCCACGCAGTAGTAGGAGTAGATTATTGACTTAGGACTTATCTTTAGAATGAATATCGCTGTGTCGCTTAGCCTGCTGAAATACTTAATGCTCCGTCAGCTATGAAGAAAGCGATCTAAATCACGTTCACTTCCCGCTCCAGCCTTATACCAAACTTGCTTACTACCGACTGTAAAATCTCCTCTGATAGCTCATAAATCTCTAGGCCAGTCGCCCTACCATAGTTGACTAAGACTAAGGCATGCTTCTCATGGACACCAGCATCACCTCGACGGGTACCTTTCCACCCACACTGATCGATCAGCCAGGCAGCTGGCAGTTTCACATAGTCATCATCTACGGGGTAGCTCTTTAGTGCTGGGTATTCACTTTTGATTAGACTAGCCTGCTCAGTACTGATGATAGGATTTTTGAAGAAGCTACCTGCATTACCCAGTACTGCAGGATCTGGCAGCTTGGACTGCCTGATCTGGATGACGGCGTCGCTGATTTGCTTTATAGACGGATTAGCGACATTCTGCTCAGCGATCGCTTTCGCTAGTGGTTCATAGCTCGTATTGATCTGATGATGGTTCGTAGTCAGCTTAAAAGTGACATGACTGATCAGGTATTGGCCTTTGAGTCGATTTTTAAAGATGCTGTCACGATAGCTGAACTCACAAGCTCCATTAGAGAAGGTCTGAGGCTTAGCATCACTGACCCGATAGGCGACCACCTCAGATATTAAATCCATGATTTCTACGCCGTAGGCACCTATATTCTGAATGGGAGATGCCCCGACGGTGCCTGGGATAAGAGACAAATTTTCCAGTCCACCATAGCCCTGCGCTATACAGTGCATGACGAAGTTGTGCCAATTCATTCCCGCTCCGACTGTCAGCCAGACGTGATCCTCAGTGCGCTTCACTTCTTCAATGTGATCTAAAGCAACATTGACAATCGTCCCTTGAACATCTTGAGTGAATAACACATTGCTACCTCCTCCCAATACAAAGTGCTCAGATGGAGAATGAAGATAAACCTCAATATCCTCTTCTGACTCGAGTGTGACAAATGTGCTGCACTTAGCTGATACCCCAAAAGAGTTGTGCTCTCTAAGATCTTTATGGTTTTCTATGATCATGTAGCGTGAATGGCGTAATGAGCCTGGTTAGAATTCTGAATCAGTGGTGACTTTCAGCCGAGGCGCATTGAAGTCATAGCCTAAGCCCAGGGTAAAGATGTTAGACCTGGCATTACTATCTCTGCCATATCTCAGATATAGACTCCCGGCGAATCCGCCCATCCCAAATCCAAATGCAAGCTCACCAATCAGATTTTTAAAATAAGCTCGATTCACACCCTGATCCTCAAATTTTGACGTCAGCCCAAATAGCTCGGTACGCGTCCATTGGTAACCCACTCCTGCTGAAAAACCAAACTTACCTTCCTTATTGAGGGTGCTCAGCCCGCCTATATTGACCTTAGCCATCACTGGGAATGATACAGCGCCCAATCCTTTAAAGTCTCCCAGACTCACCGCAAAAGGCGAAATAATGGCAACTGCCTCCCCCGAAATAGAGAAATTCTCTCCGCCGAGCCAAATTTTAGGGCCCAAGCCAAGATTGATCAATGCACTACCCGATGATGGTGAGGCTATCTCATCCTGTGGATTAGAGTAGCGCGAATACAGCTCAGTCTTAGCTGTTAGACCATAGGCAAACTGGCCAAAGACTGCTCCACTCGTCAGCATGCACAAAAGAAGAAGTATTTGTTTCATCATATCTTATTCGCAATAATACAATAAAGACGAGCAGAATGGAAAGATAGTTGTACGCATGTCACAAAAATTACCAGACTTCATCAAGCAATAGTTATTAGAAATAGGATAATTTTAAGTTATGAATGATCCTAGAAGAATCATGGTCATAGGCTGCTGTGGTGCGGGAAAATCCACTTTATCCAAGCGACTCGCAGCGGCAACTGATCTGCCTCTGATTCACCTAGATCAGCACTACTGGAAGCATGGCTGGGTCGAATCTGAACCAGTGGAGTGGCAGACGAAGGTCAGAGAGCTATCCGCCTCAGACCATTGGATCATAGATGGAAATTATGGAGGTACGATGGACCTGAGGATCGAGAGAGCAGACATGATCATTTACCTCGACTACCCGACCTGGAAATGCATGTACAGGGTCCTCTCCAGAACCGTCGTCTATCTAGGACAGTCGCGACCCGATCTGGTAGAGGGTTGTCCCGAGAGATTTGATTTGAACTTTTTACACTACGTATTGGTATTTAATCTAACAAGACGAAAATCAATAATGCATAAAGTCATTGCCGCAGAATCAGACAGACGACGAATACACGTTCTCACATCGGATAAAGCCGCCGATGCATTAGTAAAAGAGATGAAGATGAATCAAAGCCAATCCAAACTCTACAATTAAACATCTTGATAAACATTGGCATTAGGTATAAAATGAAACCATATGGAATCTGACAAGGACAAAAAACCACATATCACTCAGAAAAACAATCCCCTCCATGGCGTAAAGTTAGCAGACATCGTCGAACGGCTACATGCCACCTATGGCTGGCAGGAGCTGGGGGAGCGCATTAATATCAGATGCTTCACTCATGACCCCAGCATCAAGTCAAGCTTAACGTTCCTGAGAAGGACGCCATGGGCCAGAGCTAAGGTAGAAGACCTATACTTAGAGTCAATCGGAGATTGAGTCCAATACCACTTTTGCGGTTGAGTAAGCTGTCTGTTTAGAGCTTACGCATCACACTCATCTCAAATCCAGCTACCATCTCTTTGGTATTTAATCGGAATGCTACGATGTGAGAAGACTCTGAATGTGCGGTGAGGTGAGCCTTGCTCTCCCATATCTCATAAAAGTAAAACAAGTGGGGATCATCGACATCTTGATGACAATCGTACTGAATGCAGCCCTCCTCTTCTAAGGTATGCTGAATGATTTTCATGAGCTCAGGCTTGATTTTCTGAGCATAGCCGATGGCTACCTCGATCTTAGCGATTACGACAAGTGACGCCATAAATTAATATTATTTTTCTGAAGACTTATCCATGATGTGTGAGACTAAATAGGCTTGAATGGTAGCGACATCGGCATCCTCTCCAAACTGGATCGGCTCTGCAAAATGAATATTGATATCGACACCTATCTTGCTGATGCTGAGCCCTTTCTTTCCAAACGCTTTTCTGAAGCCAGATACCTGCACGGGCACGACGATAGGATTATAGGCTCTGATGATACTGGCTGCCCCCTTTCTGACTGGAGCATTTGGGCTGGTGGTCCCTTGCGGAAAATTAATAACCCATCCTGAATTCAAGCCTCGCTTCACCTTAGCAGGTGCCTTGAAATCCGCGCCTCTGGTGATATCCTTACCACTCTTACGCCAAGAGCGCTTGATGGTGATGGCTCCTGTATAGGCGAATATCCGCGGGATAATCCCTCCATCCATCATGGTCTCTTCCGCGGCTATGTAGTATGACTTGGCTCTGGTATTAAGCAGATAAAATGGAATATATAGCTGCTTCAACTTCCATTTAGCAGCAGCGAAAGCATGGTATAGACCTATGACATCGGCAAAGTAAGTCTCGTGATTGCTGACGAATAAGACATTCTCCTTTGGCAGATCATATAAATGGTGTATGCCTTTGATCCTGACCTTATTAAGCATAACCAAAAAGGGATAAGTAATCAAGCCTATAAATCCCATCAAAAACCACTTCAGCGGATAAAAATTGCCAAATGCATCATTCCACTTAGTGCCTGTATCAGAGGAAACATTAGGAAGAATCCTTTGGTTTTTAGCAACAGAATTAGTGTTAATTAATCTACTCATCGTCAGGGGTCAATGTACGAAGAATGTTAGATTAACCTAATAAGATCAATATGCTATTGTGGCTCACCCGACATAGGATTACCAAAACCCCTTCACTTTAAAGTAGTAGAATGTAGCGTATTCTTACCAAGATGACCCCTACTTTTTTACCCTGCCAGCATGACAAAACCTAATTACAAGGATCAATCAGCGCATGAAACACTGCACCCTGCAGCACCTCAAAATCTGGATT
>CALFUK010000091.1 GCA_937929945.1 uncultured Saprospiraceae bacterium | reverse complement strand
CTGATTTCAACTTTAGCGACGCCCTGATCACGGGGGCTTGTTCATAAAAACAGCTCAAATAAGGCTTAAAAAACCTTCTTTTAGTACAAATTTTAACTTTTGGACTCAGATATATAGGCCGTTTGCGCAACTTGGGTTAATACAAGTCCATATGTTCTATTAATTCATTCTTTTAAGAATAGTTATTCACAAGTATATCAGATAGAAGGGGATATATTGCCTGCAAAAGAATTTTCTTCTATGGAAACATCTGCAGGTAGAATGGTAGAGGAAGTTGTTCTACCAATTTACAAATGGAAAGGTGTTCCAAGTGCTATGCATACGAGCAATTCGGCACTTGATGGCATGCAAAAAACAGGAACAAATTTAAAATTGGCAACGCTTAAATCTGGTCCAAGATGTCTAAATGACGAAATGAGTGAAAATTTTGCTGATGCTATTATAGGCAATGCAGAAGAATGGGCTAAAACCGCGAATTGTAATTACATAGATTTTACATATGGAGTTTTATATGGAACTCAGAAACAATCAAATAAAAAAGATTGGCACATACTACGAAACATTGAAGAAAAACTACCCGCAAAAAACATTATAAGGAGTCCAAAAGGTGTTTGGAATTGTTCATTTACAAAAAAGAAAATAACAGTTGATGTCAATATCAGAATTGGAGAAGATTGGTGGACATATTTAGGCAATAAAGATACTTTGCTTGAGGTTGCAATCGCTTTGGTTCGGGCTACAATAAGTCCAACATCATCAACTAAAAAAGCAAAGTACACAATTGCAGATATTGGAGATATCATTTCGACAAAGACACTATCAAAAACATATAATGTTTCAATCCTACAAAAAAGTCAATTTCAATGGTTGTTACTTTTCTTATTTCACTTTTGTGATGAATTAGTAGAATAAAGTACTGCAGAGAACACTATATATGACGGAATATTCCCTGAGGTCATACTCCGCATATAATTATCAGATGAAAGCAGTAAATCTAAAATAATCGCAAGACTAAAAAAGCCTATGATTTTCATCACAGGCTTTATAGTATTCGTTTTATGCTGATTGAGTGTTGCTTTTTATTGCTCAGTCAATCCCTGTACTAAAAGGGATACCTCATCATTCAGGACTTCGATGAATCCCTTTTCGATGACGTAATTCACAGTGCTGCCTTCAGTTGTCAAAATTCTGATGGGACCTGCACCAAGTGCAGATACGATGGCCGCGTGGCCTTTTAGAATCTCAAATTGACCTGTAATACCAGGTACTTTGACTGACTCGATGCCGCCTGAGAATAATTCTTTATCTGGTGTGAGTACTGATAAATTCACAATCTACTTTTTAGCGTCTGCAATAAGTTTCTTACCCTTGGCAATGGCATCATCAATGCTTCCTACCAAGTTAAATGCTGCTTCTGGATATTCATCCACTTCGCCATCCAGGATCATATTGAAGCCTCTGATGGTTTCTTCGATGGGGACTAAGACTCCTTTTAGTCCAGTGAACTGCTCCGCCACGTGGAATGGCTGAGACAAGAATCGCTGTACTCTTCTGGCTCTGTGTACCACCTGCTTATCTTCGTCAGAAAGCTCTTCCATACCGAGAATGGCGATGATATCCTGTAGCTCATTATAGCGTTGTAAGATATTGATCACTTTCTGTGCTGTGTCATAGTGTAAGTCACCGACGATACCTGGCTCAAGAATTCTGGAAGAACTATCAAGCGGATCCACCGCTGGGTAGATACCGAGTGAAGCCAGTTTTCTGCTAAGTACTGTCGTCGCATCCAAGTGAGAGAAGGTCGTGGCTGGTGCTGGATCCGTCAAATCATCCGCAGGCACGTAGACTGCCTGTACTGAAGTGATCGATCCTCGCTTCGTAGAGGTGATACGCTCCTGCATCACACCCATCTCCGTAGCCAGCGTCGGCTGATAGCCCACCGCTGATGGCATCCTACCCAGTAGGGCTGATACCTCAGATCCCGCTTGGGTAAATCTGAATATATTATCAACGAAGAAAAGGATGTCCTTTCCTCCATTAGGGTCATTCATGTCTCCGTCTCTGTAGTATTCTGCTACGGTCAGACCCGATAGTGCCACTCTGGCTCTTGCCCCTGGTGGCTCATTCATCTGTCCAAAGACGAAGGTTGCTTTTGATTCTTCTAAGGCTTTCTTATCGACCTTGGATAGATCCCATCCTCCTTCTTCCATGGAGTGCATGAAGTCTTCTCCATAGTTGATGATGCCTGACTCCAGCATCTCTCTTAGTAGATCATTTCCTTCTCTGGTTCTTTCTCCGACACCTGCGAATACAGATATTCCGTCATACCCTTTAGCAATGTTATTGATCAGCTCCTGGATCAGTACCGTCTTACCGACACCCGCTCCTCCGAACAATCCAATCTTACCACCCTTAGAGTATGGCTCGATCAGGTCAATTACTTTGATACCTGTATATAGTACTTCGACTTCTGTCGATAGATCTTCGAATCTTGGCGGCTTTCTGTGGATTGGTGATGGATTGTCTCCTTTCGGTACTGGTCCGATCCCATCGATTGGCTCACCTACGACATTGAAGAGTCTTCCTTTTATCTGGTCACCGATTGGCATTGCGATCGGAGAGCCAGTATCCTCTACGGACATGCCTCTGGTAAGGCCATCAGTGGATTCCATGGCGATCGCTCTCACGCTATCTTCACCTAAGTGCTTCTGGCACTCTAAGACTAAGGATTCGCCATTATCTCTGGTGATGGTTAGTGCATTAAGAATTTCTGGAAGTTTGGATCCTTCTTGTGAAAAGCTCACGTCCACTACAGGTCCAATAATTTGTTTTATTTGCCCAATATTAGCCATGTGTATTAGATATTAGTATTTGATAAATGATCGGTCGAGAAAATCGCTGCAAAGATACTATTAACTCCTCGTTAGTGGTGAAATATGATAAGAATATTGATACAGAATTATATAACATGGTGATCATCTGAAAATCATAGTCGATACCGACATATAAACGGTCTATACTGTATCCAACCAAAAATTATTTGCTCCGATACCTTGAGTGATATGTATGATCTGGTTGTTTAGCAGGTCCAGTAGTGCTAAGAAGGTCACGATAGCATGAATTCTATTGTCTAATCCGACGAATAAGTCCTTGAACGTAGACTTCTGGCCTTTCTTTATCCTCGACATGATATAGCCCTGCTGATCCTTGATGTGATAGTTATATTTCACGATCTCATGCCGAACCGTATTTTGTCGATTTTCATACTTGTCCATCACACCCTCGAAGGCTGTGAGTAGTTTATATAAGGTAAGCGATTCGAGCTCTACATCGACCATGGCTTTGTTGGCGATCTTCTTGAGCTCAGAGGAAATATTGCCGCGAGGAAACATGTCTGACCTGGACTGCTCCATATCAGCTAATTCGTCGATGACACTCTTGTATCGCTTATATTCCAAGAGGCGCTCTACCAATTCTTCCCTCGGATCGATCTCATTGCCTTCTTCATCCAGCTCTTTGCGAGGGATCAGCATCTTTGCCTTGATGCGCATCAGCGTGGCTGCCATAAGTATGAACTCACTGGCTACATTCAGATTCAGTTTTTCTAATTCTTTGATGTAACCTAAGAAGTCTCCTGTGATGGTCGCTATTGGGATGTCATAGATATCAATCTCATCCCGCTCTATGAAGAACAGGAGCAGGTCGAATGGACCTTCGAACTGCTTGATCTTAATCGTGTATGTATCTTGTTGCTGCATGATTAGTCCTCAAAGATACATGAACATGTATCAAGATATCTGACATATGAGAATAGTAATACACTAGTTATCCACACAGGGCAAAAACGTTTAAATGCCAATATGTCATGTTATTTTATTTTATAATGACAATATGACATATAGTTTTGGTGTATTTCTGCCGATTGTTCAGTCTTTGGCACATGGCACTCTGATTGATCTATACGAATCGACATTAATTTTTTGAACTATCACAAACTCTTACATAATGACTACTAAAACCTATAGACCAAGACACAGAAGACCAAACGGATTCTTCGTACCTGCATTCGAAAACATATTTAATGAGATGATGAATACCAGCGTAAAGGATATCGTCACTCAGAAAAACATAGACTACACTCAGCCAGCGGCCAATGTGCAGCAGTCAGAGGAAGGCTATACCCTCGAGTTAGCTTTACCCGGACTGTCTAAGAAGGATGTCGAAATCATAATCGACAAAGACGTCCTCATCATCAGCGCGGCCCTTGAGGCTGATACTGAGAAGAAGTACAGACTCAGAGAGTTTAAGTATGGCACTTTCGAAAGACGATTCAGGCTGAATGATACTATCGATCAGGAGAGTATCAAAGCCACATTCAAGAATGGAGTATTGACCATCAGTATGACTAAGACAGAAGCGCCGCAGCCCAAGTCAATCTCAATCAAGTAATTATTAGATAACGATTAAAAAAAGAATCATATGAGAATCAATAAATGGAATGGGCTGGTACCAGCCACAGGAGGACTCAGTACCATCATCGATGATATATTCAGCTCTAGCTTCTCTGATCTGGTGCAGTCTGACTTCACTCAGACGACCCCTTCAGTGAATATCGTAGAGGCAGCAGATGCCTACCATATAGAGGTAGCAGCACCAGGACTGTCTAAAGCTGAGTTTGATGTACAGGTAGATAAAGATCAATTGACGATCTCAGCTGAGACTCAGACGACTGATCAAGAGCCGACAGCTGACCCTGATGCAGATCAGCCCAAGTCAGAAGATGCGACTGCGAATGAGCCTAAGTTCAGCAGAAAGGGATTCAATTTCAGCAGCTTCAAGCGCAGCTTTCACCTATCGGATCAGGTGGATAAGGAAGGCATAAAGGCCAGCTATAAGCATGGTATCCTGACTGTCAGCGTGAGCAAGAAGGAAGAAGCTAAGGAAAAAGAACCTACCGTCATCGAGATTAAGTAAATGATGCTAGAACACTACGTGATTGAGTGTTTGTAAATGGTGCCCTATCTGCCTGCATGGTGGATAGGGTTTTTTCATTCTATGACCTTTAAGCTTTCTTAGGCGTGCAGGCTTTCATTGAGCTCTATGATCTTGGTATTGGGTCGACCGACTAATTTGCCCGTGACTGAGTCTAGTAGATACAGCATGTAGGCTCGGCCATTCAGGTCCATCCCTTTGACCAGATTTTCTCCTTCGGCTACGACATCTCCTTTGATATTAATTGGCTGCTTCTCCTTATTATAGAGTGATACTTTGGATGCTGCGGTGATGTATACCCCAGCGGCTACTGTACAGCCATCACCCAGAGAGATGCCCGTACCGGCATTGGCTCCCAGCAGGCATTGCTTACCGATGGAGATGACATTTTTATTTCCACCAGAGAGAGTCCCCATGATGGATGCTCCGCCACCGATGTCAGAATTTTCTCCGACCACGACGCCTGCGGATACACGACCTTCGATCATGGCATTGCCCAGCGTGCCAGCATTGAAGTTCACAAAGCCAGCAGGCATCACCGTAGTGCCCGAGCTCAGATGCGCTCCCAGTCTCACCTGCGATCCAGATACGATTCTCACACCATCTGGTACGTGGAAGTTGACCATGTAGGGAAATTTATCCACATGGCTGACCACCAGCTCTTCGCCAGCGAATGACCATTTGATTTTCTGTGCCGCCAGGTCTTGGGGTAGGATAGGGCCTTTGTTTGTCCAGGCTATGTTATTCATTTTCCCAAAAATCCCAGCACAGTTGATGCCGTGAGGTTTGACTAAGAGTTGGCTCAGGCATTGGACTTTGAAGTAGCCTTCTTCTACACCTGCTACGGCTTGGTCCTTATCATACAGGTAGTAGACGATCACATCCAGCTCATGATAAGTATCTCCGCTGGTTTTAGCCTCAGCCAGAAAGCTGAGTAGCTCTATATTCGGATGATCTTTGCCATCATTTCTGAAGGGCGCGAATTTTTCGAGTGCCGCTGCGAGCTGCTCCTGATTGATGAGATCATAGCCGTTCTCATGGCCTCGGTGCCCTGTGGCATCTTGCAGCACCGCTGCTGTACCATGTGCCGCCTCATAGTTGATGTGCGGATAGTGTACTTCCAGAGTCACATCGCCCCTTCTCTTTCTGATGCCCAGGCCATAGGCGAGGGGTCTGTGGTAATTTTCACTGGCTTCTACAGCGGTCACGTAGGTCTTGAAGTCTTCTACTGTCGTCATAATCTTAGCATTAGACTGCGAAAGTAGATAAACTCTAAAAATCTGTGTAGCGAATCGCACATAGAATTAGTCCAATGGTAAATGCCTTTAGTTCCTGTGGCAGAAATCGCTGATCTATAGTGCAGGTTCAGAATTTAATCCTCGATCGGTTTCACAGATCAGTTTTAGCTGTGACATAGCACGGCTTACCTTATCCCTGGCGGGCTTAGCATTCCCATCGATGGGGCGTCTTCTAAGGATCACATAGTATCGATCCTTACAGCTTCTTAAAAATAACTTCTTTGTACTTCCAGCCTGACTCCGCCACGACGGCCTTGATGTGATTGCGTAGCTCTTCGGTATTGTAGGCGTATTCATAGATCACATCATCTTCAGTGGTCTCTGTGAAGATGACCTTTTTAGCTTTTCCCTTGCCGATGGCCATTTTCTTGCCTTTGAATTTACTTTTGGATTTAGATGTACTGAGCACTCCATTTCTCCAATCCACCGTATACTCCTCATCCTTGGTCCTGAATTGTTTTTTCTTGTCGTTGAGCTTCATTTTAATTTTAAAGATTTTCTTCTTGCCAGCCTTAGCAAAGATGGTCTGCCATTCGGCATCTACGATTTTCCATTCTGCGATGAGGTCTACACCTTCTTCACTTCCATCATAGATGACGAATGGTGCAGTATTTCGGTTAGATTCCAAGAGCGCGGATATGAGTTCGGCTTTACTCATTGGTGGATCTGTAGAGGTAGCGGCGACGGAGAGGCTGGCTAATAGGAATAACAAAGTCATAATCATAGCGTAAGTTTTTGTTGATGGATGATTTGACTCTATAAGACGCATGGCATCCAAAACGTGAACTGCTACTGCCCATTATTTTTTACTTTACTTCTTTAGGTAGGGGAGGATTTGGGTCTATTCTATTGAAAATAGGACGATGACTCTATTGAAAGCAGGACGATGACCACGATTAAAAAGCTTAGGGTAGATCTACTTTTTGGTCATATCCTGATAGACCGAAAATGAAACTCGAAATATACGCCACCAATCATTTAACATGATTAAACATCTCAAATTCTTAGAATAAGTTAATTGGTTTTATCTTTTCTGAAATATACATACGCATGATAAAACAAGCCTTAATCTCAATTGCAGTTCTCATGTCTTTTGGCACAGCTGCGCAAGACTTAGACCGAAAAATAGAATTTCCAAACATAGAGGGCTACCTCTCCTTGAAGTGTGATTTTCACATCCATACTGTATTCAGTGACGGGCTGGTATGGCCGACCATCAGAGTGGACGAGGCGGTGAAAGACGGGCTGGATGCCATCGCTCTGACAGAGCACATAGAATACCAGCCTTGGAAAGATGACATCAAGCATGAAGATAGAAATCGCTCCTATCAGATCGCATCAGAAGCAGCCAGGCCGCACGATCTGATCGTGATCCATGGTACAGAGATCACGAGAGACCTACCGCCAGGCCATGCGAATGCGCTCTTCATCACTGATGTGAATGAGATCATGCATGAAGATATGATGCAGTCATACCGAAATGCGCGTGCTCAGGGTGCTTTCATCTTTTGGAATCATCCGAACTGGAATGCTCAGCAAAAAGATGCGATACCCGTAATGTCTGACATCCACCAGCAGCTGATCAAAGAGGACTTGCTCCACGGGATAGAAGTCGTGAATGACCTCACTTTTTCTGAGGAAGCGCTGCAGCTCAGCATTGATCATAAGCTGACGGTGATGGGCACTTCTGATATTCATGGGCTGGTAGATTACCAATATGATCTGGCGAATGGTGGTCACAGGCCTATCTGTCTGGTCTTCGCCAAGGAGCGCACGGCTGAATCGATTAAGGAGGCCCTCTTTGCTGGGCGTACGGTCACTTGGTTTGAAAACATACTAGCGGGAAAAGAGAGAGACCTTAGAGCGCTGATAGAGGCGTCCTTAGACTTTGAGGTCAAAGGCTACATCGGTGATAGCGAAGTGCTACAAGTAGAGATTCAGAATCATTCTGATGCGAGGTTCTTTCTGAAGAATACATCTCCTTACGATTTCTATGCGAATACGGATATTATAGAAGTCTTGCCTAAGAGCAGGATGACCCTACAGGTACTATCGACCAGAGCTGATAAGACTGAAGTCCCACTTAAGTTTGACATATTAAATGCCATCAAGGCGCACAAGAGCCCTCTGGACATAGAAGTCTCTCTGCTGGAAGAATAGGATGACTGGCATGGGAAAACTGACCAAGCGCACATCTCACATCGTCGCGGTACTGGATCGACCGCAGCGACTTTCTGATTATGTAGTCGGCGTCTTTGCTGAGATTCCGAGTCGGAAGGGAATGAAGAAAGCCATTAAGAAGGGACTGGTCTTTCTGAATCATCAGCCGGGTGCCACTGGAGATTGGGTGGCAGGTGGAGAGCAGATAGATCTGTATGAGGAGCCATCACAGCGCTCGTCACTCCATTTTGATATAGAGGTGCTGTATGAGGATGACTACGCAGCAGCTGTGTATAAGCCTGCTGAGATGCTGGTCAGCGGCAATCATCACTTTACCTTAGATAGGGCTCTTCAGCATAATTTGCAGCCTTCTGATCTGGCAGATGCCTTTGCTTCAGCGAGGCCTGTACATCGATTGGATTATGAGACAGCTGGTATCGTATTGGTCGCTAAGACCAGAAGTGCCATGGCTCATCTGCAGGCACAGTTTCATGATCGGCTTATTGAGAAGAAGTATCTGGCCATCTGTCGAGGTGAGCTACCAGATACTGGGATCATTGATCTGGTAATTGAGGAAAAAGAAGCCGTCACCCGATTCGAATTAAAAGCGGTCGTCGAGTCTGATAAGTATGGACCTCTATCCTTGGGGGCTTTTTATCCTCTGACCGGACGTACGCATCAGATCAGGATACACGCAGCGTCCTTGGGCTGCCCCATTCTTGGTGATAAGCTGTATCAGGGGGTAGATGATAGGATCTATGACAAGTGCCATATGCTGCTGGCTCAGGCTGTTTCCTTTGATGGCATGTTAGGGGAGAGGATAGATATCGCGGCGCGGGTACCGAGGCGAATGACCCGATTTTTTCCAGAATGGGCTTAGCTGGAGTGCATCAGGTTAGGATCTTATGAGCGAATGAGCACAGCATGTCGATCAAATCTTCATTTTGTTTTTTGCTGCATTTCAGGCTGGTCAGCTCTGGCAGATGCTCAGCGAAGTAGATCTGGTTATTCGCCATCTCAAATAGATTGCTGGATAGGCTGTAGCTGTATGTGAAGTCTGGATTGATCTCGGTGATGATATCGGCTACCACTTTGACGAGTGATTTGTATGAATGGAAGAGCCCCGCTTTGTTTTCTGAGTCTATTTGAATGACGTGGTATGCTTTACCGCCTTCTTTGATCACGACCTGATGCAGCAGCTTCTGATTGATGTAGGCATTTACAGGATTTTGCGAAGTAGCATTTACCAAGTTGACGATCGCAACTTCTAATCTCTTAGCAGGATCTTCAATGTTCCTGCTGTTAATCTCGATGAGATAGTGGACCCACTCCCAGTACCAAGAAGTCAAAAATAAGAGTAGAAAGTGTTTGTTGTCAAAGTAGCGATAGATGGATTTTTCTGCCGACCCTATGGCTTTTGCTAATTTTTTAAAGGTGAATGCTTCGAAGCCAAGCTCATCGATCAAGAGGATGCTGTGCTCTATAATACGTCTGCCCAGATCAGTGTCTTGGGGGTCCTTATTGCAGAGACTGGTATTAAGATCAAATTTTATATCCATGTGATGAACTAATTCGTAGCATTACAGTTGTACTGTACTGTTTGACAATATATAAAACATTTATGACAGTAAAACTGTCATAAATGATATTAATGTTGTAATTTTGTACTCTAATTAACTTATGACAAAGCTTTTCATCATATTCCTATTCTTGACAAGCCTCTTTGGCAACGAGATTTTGGTATGCATGATGGAATCATCAGAACACATCATCAGCGTCATGGATACCTCCTCTGAAGGAGAATCAGAAGGAGAGACCCAAGAAAACTCCAAAGAAGAATCTAAAATTGAAATTCGGATATCTGACCTGTCTTTTCTTAGTCAGCGAAATCAGAATCATGCTGCATGGAGTCTGGCTACGATCTTCAATAAGCCAGATAGGGAGTTACTCACGCCACCTCCCGAACAGCTCTCATAGTATTTCCATAAAACATCCTCTTGCCGTGCTATTCCTTTTGACTCAGCTCATAAGCATGCACGCTGGTGGATTTTGATCAAGACCCTTTTTTTTAATCGTTCATATTGATTGATACAATCATGTATCGTCATTCTTATTTTTTTTGAATTAATACAACACCATATACAATGAATACTAACACTAAAAACTCTCTATTTGGGAGCTTGAAAAATGATATTCCAGCAAGTATTGTCGTCTTTTTCGTGGCGCTACCACTATGCTTGGGTATCGCTTTAGCCAGTGGAGCACCTTTGTTCTCAGGTTTGATCGCCGGCATCGTAGGTGGCATCATCGTCGGATGTCTCAGTGGCTCTCAGATTGGCGTGAGTGGACCAGCTGCTGGACTTGCAGCCATCGTACTCACAGCCATCAGTACCTTAGGTGGATTTGAGAATTTTCTTTTAGCCGTCGTCATAGGTGGATTCATCCAGATTATCTTTGGCGTCCTGCGCGCAGGTATTATTGGCTACTACTTCCCATCTTCTGTCATCAAAGGTATGCTGACGGGTATTGGGATCATCATCATCTTGAAGCAGATACCACACTTTTTTGGTTATGACGCTGTGCCAGAAGGTGATTTTTCATTTAATCAGATGGATGGAGAAAACACCTTCTCTGAGATCGGCGTGATGCTTAAAAATATCAGTTTAGGCCCCACCATCATTGCTTTCGTGGGACTGTCCGTTATGTTGTTTTGGGACAAAGTATTGGCGAAAAAAGCCAAGATATTCAAGGTCATCCAGGGCCCTCTGGTCGCTGTAACTTTAGGTATCGTTTACTTTTTGGCTACCAGAGGCACAGCCTACGGTATCGAGTCTAATCACTTGGTGAGCGTACCCATACCCTCTGACTTCGACTCATTTTTAGGCCAGTTTAGCCTTCCGAATTTCGCAGGCATCACTAACCCTGCTATCTGGATCACGGCCTTCACCATAGCGCTCGTCGCTAGCCTCGAGACACTGCTCTGCGTAGAAGCGACTGACAAACTTGATCCAGAGAAAAGAGTGACACCGACGAATCGAGAGCTACTGGCTCAAGGTACGGGTAATGTGATTTCAGGTATGATAGGCGGCCTGCCGATTACTCAGGTCATCGTCCGTAGCTCAGCGAACATTCAGTCAGGAGGCCGAACTAAGGTCTCAGCTGTGGTCCACGGTATGTTACTCTTGATCTCAGTCGTATTGATTCCTGGCTTGCTGAATATGATACCACTATCAGTCTTAGCGGCAGTGCTGCTGATTGTAGGATTTAAGCTGGCTAAGCCAGCCTTATTCGCAGTCATGTACAGACAGGGCTGGAAGCAGTTCGTCCCTTTTATCGTGACTGTACTGGGCATTATATTTACTGATCTATTGATCGGTATCGGTATGGGGCTCGCTGTAGGTATTATCATCATATTAATCAAGAGTTATCAGAATTCGCACTTCCTACACATCGTAGATAACAGCAATGGGAAGCACAAAATTCAGATGACTTTCGCAGAGGAAGTGACCTTCTTTAATAAGGGAGCTATTCTGAATGAATTAGATCAGCTACCAGAAAATTCTTACCTTGAATTAGATGTCAGAAAAACTCGATTTTTAGACAATGACATCATAGAGATTTTGGAGGATTTCGCGATCAAAGCAAAGAATCGTCAGATAGACATTAAGCTTGTATCAGAGAGAGGTGTCGTAAAGAATCCGCCCAGTTATATTGAATTTTTCAAACTTCGCCCTAAGGTGGCTTAATCTAAAAATATTTACAACATGAATCATTTAGAATTTAATACTCATACACAGACTAAAGATACTCAGTCAAGCGTCAGTCCCGCTACAGCGATAGAGCTACTCCAAGCAGGCAATGCTCGATTCGTGGAAAACAAACAAGCAGGCAGGAGCCTCTTGAATCAGGTAGAGGACACCAGTAAGGGCCAATATCCATTTGCTACAGTGCTCAGCTGCATCGACTCGCGTGTCTCTTCAGAGATTATTTTTGATCAAGGCATTGGTGATATTTTCAGCGTCAGGATTGCGGGTAACTTTATCAATGCTGACATCTTAGGCAGTATGGAGTTCGCGTGTAAGCTGGCTGGGACGAAAGTAATTGTCGTATTAGGCCATACCAGCTGTGGCGCAGTGAAAGGCGCATGTGATGATGCCAAACTAGGGAATCTGACGGGCATGCTCGATAAAATTAAGCCTGCAGTGAATCAAGTGGCAGAACCAGCCGACCCAGCTCAGCGAAACTCAAAGAATATAGATTTCGTGAATACGGTGGCTAAGAAAAATGTGGAGCTTTCTATTGATAGGATATTAGCAGAGAGCCCCGTCTTGGCAGAGATGAAAGAGGCTGGCGAGATTGATATTGTCGGAGGGATGTATGATATCAATTCTGGAAAAGTAGAGTTCTATTCTGACTCAGTAGCATAAATGAATTAGAAGGTATCAGGCCGTCCTTTGAGGACGGCCTGTATGCCTTTATTACAGCTTTCCTAACTTCCACTGCTAGTATGCAGTCCTACCATCTCACAATATCCAGCTGTGTGTTGCTTCCAGATTTTTAGCATCTATGATAAAGCCGGTGCGAGTGGAAAGTCAATATCCACATTTGTCAGATTATGAAAGGTGTTAGTAATCGTAATGATGCCAGCAGCAACGACCAGATCTACCAGATTCTCTTGATTATACCCAGCAGCATAGAATTTTTCCACCAGCGCTTGGTCTACATTACCTCTGGTCTCTGCGATTGATTTTGCTAATACGGCTAAGGCATTTAGTTTTTCATCCCAGTTAGCCTCACCTTTTCGTAATGATAGGATTTGATCATCAGAGAATCCATTCATTTTAGCTAAGCTCGTATGGGCTGCCTGACAGTATCCGCAGCCATTGACCTGACTGATGGCAAGATCGATGACTTCTTTCTCTTTCTTGGAAAAGGAGGTAGCTCCATTGGCGAAGGTCAAGTAATTGCCGAGGGCATTTTTAGACTTTGCCATGGCAGCATAAATATTGGGGACAAATCCTAATGCTGATTCGAGCTGGCCGAATATTTCTTGGTTTTGTGGCGTGACTTCGTCTTTCGTGGGGACTGTGAATTTTGTGGTGGTACTCATAGGTTTAAATTATTTAGTTGATTAAAGAATGATTTACTTAGTTACATGTCTGAGCATATGCCGTTTTGAAGATTGATGGACTGAGGTCGCCCAGCTTTCGGATACAGGAGATGCTGAGTGCGCATTCGTTCTCCTAAGCTACGGACTGCGTGATGCAGCGATCTCTGTTTGGTTTCTTGGCTTAGCAATAGCTCATCCATAAGTATTAGACAGACAAGTCTGTCTAATTGTTGTCCAAAATCATAATCACGATAATCTTTGTCTTGAGATTGACAATTTAGATGAGCCATACCCAGAAGAAGGCAAGTAGGGAAGGCCATAACAGGTATGCCTCTTGATCCAAAAACTAAATAATGAAATGACTCCAGATTAGCAGAATGATCGCAGGGATCTATTGCTTTGCCAGGCAGTCAGCGGTGATTTCAGCTAGGTTTTTACAGCCAGACAGTGCCATGGTAAATTCAAATTCGGCCATCATATTTTTTAGAACTTCTTCGACGCCTTGCTGACCTGCCAGTGCAAGTCCATAGGCATAGGGTCGGCCTATACACACAGCCTGAGCACCTAAGGTCAGGGCCTGGAAGACATGGGCACCAGATCTGATGCCACTGTCCATGAGGATGGGCATACTACTGCCGGCTGATCTCACAGCTTGCACGACCTGTGGTAAGGCATCGATTGCGGCGATGGCTCCATCCACTTGTCTGCCTCCATGGTTAGACACGATGATGCCGTCCACACCAGATTCGACAGCCAGTCGGCCATCTTCAGGATGCAGTATTCCCTTTAAGAGGATGGGCAGATCAGTGACTGTTCTTAAAAAAGCTAAATCTTCCCAGGTGATCGAAGGGCGAGAATAGACTCCGATAAATGTCTTCACCGCCTTTAGCACTTCTGGTGATACTTGCAGGCCATCAGGTACTTTCATGTCAGTGTCACCAAAGTCCATTTGGCTCACGATGCTATTGAAGACAGGATCGCTGGTGTACTGAGCGATGCCTTGACCCGTTAAGAACGGTAGGTGCATCAGGTCCAAGTCCTGCACACGCCACCCGAGCATGGTGGTATCTAAGGTCACCACGATGGCAGAAGAGCCACAGGCTTCAGCGCGCTGCACCAGACTCTTGACTAATTCATTTGACTTGCTCCAGTACAGCTGAAACCAGCGTGGGCTATCACCCATATCAGCAGTGATCTCTTCCATCGGATAAGATGCCTGATTAGACATGATCATCGGTATGCCAAGCGCTGCTGTCGCTCTGCCGACTGCCTTATCTGCTTCGTCATCGATCATCTCTAAGACACCGATCGGACAGGTCAGTATCGGCGATGGGATCGTCTGCCCAAATAAGCTAGTGCTGGTATCACGTACAGACACATCGCGTAGCATTCGTGGGTGGATACGGTATTTTTGAAAAGCGTCTACATTCTCTCTGATCGTATCGTCAGAGCCAGCACCGCCGATGATGTATCCGCCGGCCTTAGCTGACATTTTTTCTTTGGCTTCGGCTTCCAGTTTGTGGTAGTCAAAAGGGACGACAGGTGTTCCACCTGCGGCGCCCTTGAAGTAGATTTCACCTTGTCTTGCTGGTCCTGATACATTCTTTTTTTGTGGCATTGGGGAGCTATTTAGGAATTTTAAGGTCTATAATTCGAACTTCAGTTTTTTGGGGAATAGAGATGGATTTATCATTTAATCGATTTTTTCTTATTGATTTTTATAGAGCTCCATATCACAGCTTGACACAGTACTTCGGAATGGCCTCTTCAAAAGTTTCAATTAATCGCTTCATCACCTTTTTGCCATTTCTATTTTCGATCACTCTGCCATCTATCTCTGTGATGGGTGTGAGCTCGCCCATGGTCCCACTGCAAAAGACCTCATCTGCATTGTACAGTTCTGTCAGTGAGATGTTCCGCTCTTCGATGGGTATGCCCTGGAGCTGGCATAGCTCTATGATCAGGCCTCTGGTCATGCCGTGCAGGCAGGCCGTGGCGTAGGGAGTGTAGACTTGATCGCCTTTGGCCATGAAGATATTTGTCCCATTCAGCTCCGCAGCGAAGGCATCTTTATCCAGCATCAGGGCGGCGTCGACTCCAGCTACATTAGCTTGGATTTTGGCTTGGATATTATTCAGCAGGTTGTTATGATGAATTTTAGAATCCAGAAAGGCGGGATTATTTCGGCGGATGGTCGAGGTGATGACCTTGATGCCGTGGTCATTATCATAGACTGGAGGCTTCCACTCAGGCAGGATGATCAGGGTGGAGCCAGCCTGATTCAGTCGAGGGTCCATGCCGGAGGTGATCTTGGTGCCTCTGGTCAGGGTCAGTCGCACGTGAGTGTCTCTGTCCATCTGGTTGGCTTCGAGGGTTTGCTTTAGCGCATCTTTGATGAAGTCGTATGATGGAATATCGGTGAAAGCCAGGGCCTTAGCGGACTCGTACATTCGATTCAAGTGTCTATCCAAGAGCATCACACCCGCTGGATAGATGCGCAGTCCTTCCCAGACAGCGTCTCCTCCCTGCACCACACTGTCAAACACGGATACTTTCGCCTCGTCTCGGTGGTAGAGCTGATCTCCTACCCACACTTGCAGGTCCTTATTCCTTTCATCAAATTTCTGTAGCATATGGTTATTTACTTTAGTGCGTGGTCGTATAGTTTATGATAATAATAGTAAGATTCTTTGAGTAGCTTGCTGTGCTGTGATGGTACTTCAGGCTTAGAGTCATTTTGTGGAGCGAAGCTGGTGGATTGGTGCACATTATGATACCAATGAGCTGCCCATACTCCATCTTCTGGAATAGGGCCTGCCTTCCAAGCGAGCATTTTATCTGAGAATGGTATGGATAGACGCTTGCACAGGGCGGACAGCATCCGCTCCGGGTCTGCCAGCACATCATTGGAGTCCAGCACCACCGGCTGCTGCCCCTCTGTCTGGAGATATTCGAATATCTCCCATTCTCTTTTGAGTCCGATGTCTTTCATAGCTGGCTGCGCGATCACTTTGGCATAGGAGACGATGAGCTGGGCTGGATCTCTGATCAAGAAGACATTGTCCATGCTCAGCAAGAAGTCCAGTTCTACGTCGACGTAATGTTTGGCCATCCCCTTGATGAAATAGATGTCTTGCTCTACCTCTGGAAAAAATAAAGCTGATTTTACTTGGTCCCATTCCGTCGGTTGACTTTTGAGTATCTCCTCTCTACCGGGATGTTCATCACCTGAAAGATGTAGGAAGTAAGCATACATGGGCTCATCTACGACGGCGGTATCTGCTCGATTCGCGAAGGCATACATCAGCGCAGTGGAAATGTTACGAGGGCCGGAGATGAGGTTGATTCTTTTCGTCATTCGTCCAAGGCTTCTGGATGCCAGAACAGCTCTTTGAAGTCCACCACTTGATGGTCTTCTACTTTGACGCCTTCACTTTCGAGCATCTCCTGCATGGCAGCGGGAGGTTTGAAGTGGTGCCTGCCTGATAGTTCTCCCTTGCGATTCACGACGCGGTGCGCTGGTACCGGCATATCATTCGCATTGGATTGGGAGAGGGCGTAACCTACCATTCTGGCGGAGCCCAAGGCCAAATAGTCGGCTATGGCGCCATAGGTGCTAATTCTTCCCACAGGTATTTGCTCCGTCACATGGTATACCTGCTCGTAGTACTGTTTTTGTCTGAAGGCCATGACGCGCTAAAATAGGAATGAACTCTGAAATAAAGCTTTTCTTTGCAGAAAGAAATGAGTCATGCTTAAAATAAAGGTGATCGCCACAGGTGTAGAAAATCTGACTGATGCCAGGTACTTTGCTGCTATGGGCGTAGAGGCTGTCTGCTTTGATCTGTCAGCCATCAGTCCAGAATCTTACTACGCGATAAAGGAGTGGATCGAAGGAGTACAGGTATACGTGAAGTATACGTCCGAGTCCATGGATGCTGATGCAGTGATCATAGATCAGCTAGAGACTTATCAAGCTGATGGCTCCATGATCTTGGAGTCTTCTTATGATAGCATCAGAGAGTCCAGTCTGCCAGCAGGCCAGATCATTAATGAGCATCAGGCTTGGCAGGAGTATGATCAAGGTAAACAAGCGGAAATCATCAGCTACGCGGCTACCCAATCTCATTACCTCCACATCCCTTGGACGAAGGAGCTACTGGAGGCTGCGGTAGCAGCGGATGAGATACACGGCATCGTGGTCTCTGGCGGTGCGGAGGAGAAGATCGGCTACAAGTCCTTTTTGGAATTGGATGAATTATTTGATATTGTAGAAGAGGAGATGTAGAGAAGCCTTCAGGTAAATCTCTAGCGGATGCAGGTATTGGATTTTAGACGACTGCATAAAATCAAAATTACATGAACAAAAAAAACCTCTACTTAGCCGTCAGCGTCATTTCATGTTTGGTTTTTATCGGCTACATGACAGAGCCGGGACCGTATAAGATGCTTGGTTTTTCTGTCAGTATCTGGTTGATCAGATTTGCCTGGTTGTGCCTGACCATGGTATACTTTGCGAATTATTTGAGGCTAAAGAAGCTCGAGCAAAAAGTAGATTAAACTAAACTTAAAGACAAAAAAAAGAGCCCCTTGAAACCGGGGAGGCCTCAAACGACTCAAAACAACTATTATAAAATAACAACTTTAAACAACAATCTATTTGCTTGGATTCAATCCAAGACTTACAGCATAATAGACAAGGTAATACGCTATGTGTATCGTAGCTCGTCATTTCTCATAGTAGGGTATATGAGGATTACAGTCCGAAGGTTGCCTGAGTGCTAAAAAAAAGTCAAATCAATGCTGATATGATGCCAAGTATGTACTCATCATGCTTATCAGATTATCATCAATCACAGGTATATCTATTGCTGCTATTATGAGTGCGACTTTCAATATCTTTGCGCTATGGCGAAACGAGGGAAGGTCATCATCACAGATAAGGCGCATCCAAAGCTGAAGACAGGACTGGAGAGTATGGGCTACGAAGTTCATAATAACCCCGATCTAAGCTTATCAGAGCTGCATGAGATCATCCCTGCATATGCGGGAGTCATCATCAATAGTAAGATGATCACGGACAAGTCATTACTGGATAAGGCCACTCAGCTACAGTTTATAGGCCGGCTGGGCTCAGGCTTAGAAATTATTGATTTGGAGTATGCGGCTTCTTTGGGAATCCAGGTGTATAACTCTCCAGAGGGTAACTGTCATGCTGTGGCAGAGCACGCGATGGGCATGCTCCTGATGCTTATGAATAAACTACATGAGGCTAATGCACAGGTCAAGCAGTTCCTGTGGCAACGAGAACAGAATCGAGGGATGGAGCTCTCTGGCCGAACAGTTGGCATCATCGGCTTCGGACACACGGGCAGTGCTCTAGCGGAGAAGATAGCTGGCTGGAATGTCAAGGTACTTGCCTATGATAAATACAAAGACCAGTATACGGATGGCTATGCTCATGTCAGCGAGGCCAGCCCGGAGAAAATCCAAGCTGAAGCGGATATCATCAGCTTCCATCTGCCGCTGACAGACGAGACCAAAGCATTAGTAGATGCAGAGTATCTGCAAGCCTGTAAGCCAGGTGTGATCATCGTCAATACATCCAGAGGTCAAGTGATCCGGCTGAAAGATCTATTGTTTCAGCTACAAGTAAAACATGTGGGCGGTGCTTGTCTCGATGTCTTCGAAAATGAAAAAATGGATCAGCTGAGCTTAGAGCAGAAGGTGGTGCTGACCAAATTATTTCAGCTCGACCAAGTCGTCGTCAGCCCCCACGTAGCCGGCTGGACCCAAGAGTCACTCATAAAAATCGCCGACTCACTCCTGTCAAAAATCAAAAACCACGAAGGTCTAAATCCTCGCGATTAATCAGTCACCACTAAACAATATAAAAAGCTGTCTACAATCATTACAAAACCCAAGGTCGACATCGATCAGTCCATACTGAATGAGCTAGCCACTCTCACTGAGACGGAGGGGCAGGTGATCGTACACTGCATCGTGGGAGCCACGCGGTATCAGAGCTACATCAGGATCTGGCCGACGACTTATCTTTTTGATCGGCACAGCGCTCACAGGAGTGATCTGGTCTACGCGGAGAACATCAGTTATTATCCGACGTGGCAGGCAGTACCTGCGGGTAAGGGAAGTCACTTCACACTCATCTTCTCCAAGCTGCCCAAATCGTGTACGGTCTTTGATCTGAGAGAGGTCATACCTGCATCGCATCCCTTCGAAGTATTGGACATCCAGCGGAATCAGACAGATGTCTATTATGTGAGGATGTGAGAAGACATTGTAGAGTATAGATTGTGATCTTTGTCGGCATTTTGCCCAGTTGTTCCGTTATCATTTGGTAACATTGTATATAGTAAATCGAAATAGCCTTGACAAAGTACGCCTGCCAATACATATTAAGCCTTGCAGTGATCCTTCTGATTCCAGGATTTCTATCAGCCCAGACGGTACTCGAAGGCCAGATCGTCGATGATGCCACAGGAGAGCTGATCCCCTTTGGGACCATAGCCTTATACAAGAATGATGTACTGCTAACCGGGACAGAGACTGACCTGAATGGTAACTACTACCTCTCTAATCTGGAGCCAGGCACTTATGCTGTGGAGGCCAGCTTCGTCGGCTATACCACAGAGCGACAGGTTGGAGTGGTCGTGAAGGCAGGGCGGAATAATAAACTTGATTTTAGGCTGGCTACAGGAGTGATTATGGATGAGATTGTCATCAAAGACTACAAGGCGCCACTGATCGAAATAGACAATACGACCTCGGGAGGCACCGTGACCTCGGAGACCATCAGAAACCTACCGACAAAAAACATCAACCAGATAGCCGCTACGACTGCGGGGCTGTCATCCATCGATGGAGGAGCGATCAATATTAGGGGCTCGAGGTCCAATGCAACAGACTACTACATCGACGGTATCAGGGTATCTGGGCTCATACCAGAATCAGAGATAGAGCAGATGCAGGTGCTGACGGGCGGTCTGCCAGCCAGTTATGGAGATGTGACTGGCGGTGTGATATCGATCACTTCTAAGGGGCCATCAGCTCAATTTTCTGGAGGCATAGAATTAGAAAGCTCTGAGTATCTTGATAATTTTGGATATAACCAATTCAGAGGAAATGTGAGTGGACCCATCCTGAAAAACAGCGATGGACAATCCATTTTGGGATTTAGAATGTCTGGCCAGTATTTCAATAGAGAAGATGACAGACCTACAGCGCTAGGCGTGTACAGACTCAATGAAGCAAAGATCCGAGAGCTGGAAGCAGAACCTTCTAGACTGTCTAATGGGACCTTGTTCCCAGCGGCAGAATTTCTCACAACGGAGGACATTGCTGCTCCATTCAAAACCAGACCGAACGAAGATCAGAGAGATCTTGATTTTACAGGAAAACTTGATTTCAGGTTGAACCAGAATATTGACATGTCTTTATCTGGTAGTTATGATGATACCAGAGATCGATTCACTCCGGGCGGCGTAGATCCTAATAATCGATTTGCTTCTTGGGGTCTGCTGAACTGGGTGAACAACCCCTTCTCATACAACAGCGGCTACAGAGGTAACTTCAAGTTCAGACATAAGCTGGGTAGGCAAGGGATGAATACTGCTGGTGACGCACCAAAAAAATCAAAGCTGATTCAAAACGCGAGCTACACCCTCCAGCTGGGCTATGAGAAGAGACGTTCCAGAAGAGAGGATGTCAGGCATGAGGACAATCTATTTCGCTACGGATACTTGGGTGCCACTGACCGGGTCTGGAATCCTAGCGCCAGCGTGGTATCTGATACTTCGCAGTGGGGAGGTCAGGTCATCTTTGATGCAGCAGGGCAGCCCTTTGCACATCTAGGATATACTGAGGTGACAGAAGGATTCACGCCCAATCAAGAAATCAACGGTACCCTAGCCGTCAATAATGATATCAATGGAAGCTTTATATCACCGCAAAATGTACTTTGGTCCAATCTCTTTAATAATGTAGGGACTGTATATGATGTATTCGCTAAGTCAGAATCTGACCGCTACACGCTCAATGTATCAGGAGGCTTTGATATTCTTCCTGGAGGCTCTCAGAAAGGGCGGCACAGTATAGAGTTCGGTGCTATGTATGAGTCCCGAACCATTCGATCTTATAATATTCAGCCGCGTGATCTATGGACCTTAGCCAGACTTAATGCCAACCGGCACATCATAGGTGTGGATACCAACCAAGTGATTGGGACATTTGTTGATTTTCTGAATGGCAGACCCACAGAGTTTGAGCAATATCAGACTCTCTTAGCCCCTGATAATAATCTTTTGTTTTTCCAGGCAGTGAGAGAGCTCACAGGTCAAGGGCTGAATGAATATGTGAACGTAGATGCACTCAATCCTGATGATCTGAGTCTTGACATGTTCTCAGCAGCAGAGCTGAATGATCTTAATATCGTGGACTATCTGGGTTATGATCATCTGGGCAACAAGGTTAGCACAGATATCAGCTACGACGATTTTTTCACTGGCAAAGATGCCAATGGTAGAAGGAGCTTCAGCGTGGCGCCATTTCAGCCCGTGTATGGTGCATTCTATATCCAAGATAAATTTTCCTTTAAGGACATCATTTTTAGAGTCGGCCTGAGAGTCGATTATTTTGATGCTAATACGAAGGTGCTAAAAGATCCGTACTCACTATATGAAGTCGAGACGGCCTCTGCCTTTTTCAGCAGGACGGGACTGACTAAGCCAGAAGCCGTAGGAGATGATTATTCGGTGTACATAGATGCACCTGGTTCCACTAATGTCATTGGCTATCGGCTGGATGATCAGTGGTACCTGCCCAATGGCACATCAGTGACTAATAGCGGCGAGATATTCGGTGGTGGGGTAGTCACGCCCTCCATCAAAGGCATTGCTGAAGGGCAGAATCCGAATATCCAAGAGGAAGGCTTTGATCCCAATTTTTCCTTTGAAGAATATAAGCCTCAGGTCAATTTTATGCCTCGCTTGGCATTCTCATTCCCCATTTCGGATAATGCAGGATTCTTTGCCCATTATGATGTATTAGTCCAACGACCTAACTCTAACAACATCGCTACGCCACTGGATTACTTTTACTTCGCTGAGTCCAGCAGGACTCCATCCGCTAATCCAGCACTGAGGCCTACGAAGACCATAGATTACGAAGTAGGCTTCCAGCAGAAGCTGAGCCAATCATCAGCCATTAAAGTATCCGCCTACTATAAGGAGCAGAGAGATATGATTCAGAATCGGGTTTTGGTTAATACCTTCCCCGTGAGTAACTATGATATATTTGACAACCTGGATTTCGCTACAGTGAAGGGATTCTCATTTAACTATGACCTCAGAAGAACTAAGAACCTGGAACTACAGGCTAACTATACGCTACAATTCGCTGATGGTTCTGGCTCAGATGCCAACTCATCTGGCGGTATCAATAGTAGAGGCGTCATTCGTACCCTATCCCCTCTGACATTTGATGAAAGACATACGCTCAATCTAGTGCTGGACTACCGCTACAGCGAAGGCAGAAGCTATAATGGACCCCGCATTGGCGATAAAGATATCCTCTCTAATTTTGGAGTGAATGCACAGATCAGAGGCGTCTCCGGCAGACCTTATACAGCTCGAAGGACCGTCGTGCCTTTGGGCGGATCAGGATTCAGAGGCGGGATCAATGAAGCCAGACTGCCGTGGAATTTTGCCATAGACCTGCAAGCTGATAAGAGCTTTAAGTTATTCAATAGTGGCAAGGGGAGGCCTGCCTATGTCAATGTCTATCTACGGGTACAAAATCTGCTGGATATGAAAAACATCATTGGTGTGTACAGCTTCTCTGGTGACCCAGCTAATGATGGTTACTTGGAGTCGAGCTTTGGACTGGACAGGATACAGCAAGTAGCTGCTAATGGACAAGGCGTGGACAACTTCGTCGCTGCTTATAACTGGCGTGTGCTGCAATCAGGCTTCTACACCCAGCCGAGAAGAATTACCTTAGGACTAAGAATGGATTTTTAAATATGAGTGAAAATCTTAGACATATCATCCTGTATACCATGCTGCTGATCATACCGATCTCAGCCATGGCACACGTCGGACCTGGCGTCAAGCGAGATGCCAGAAAGGATAAAGCGAGTGTCCGCGCAGAATGCAGATCAGCCGAAGCGCAGATCGATATGGAGATCAATAATGTCAGAGCTAGACTGCTCTCCGGTGGAGATGTCTGGTGGGATCTGGCGAATACAGGAAAGTACATCGTCCCTAAGACGCTACCAGGGCAGCAGGAGGTCTCCTCCATATTCGCAGGAGCGGTATGGATCGGAGGTCTTGATCCAGCTGGGAATCTCAAGATAGCCGCAGTGGATTTTAGAAGAGATGGTAACACGGATTACTTCACGGGGCCGATAGATCCAGTGACGGGCTCCACTGACTCAGAGGTGTGCGAAGCTTGGGACCGATTCTTTCGGGTCTTAGCGACTAATGTAGAGTCCCATAACAATCGCTGGGACAGAGCGAATGCCATGGACGAAGAAATAGATTGTGACTCTATACCAGACGATGTCAAGTTTTGGCCAGGAAAGGGTAATCCTTTTTTCTTGGCTAAGTTTGAATTTGAATTACCGAATACCGGCCAGGGCTTAGGTTCGTTTTGGGATGAAGATGATGATGGGAATTATAACCCGTGTAACGGGGACTTTCCGATCATAGATATCAGAGGCTGTGCGCCAGCTAATCGATCTGAAGCAAAAGAACTGGTGCCTGATGAGATGACCTTCTGGATCTACAATGATGCGGGCGGCCCCCACACTCTCACTCAGGGTAATCCTATCCTCATGGAGGTGCAGGTGCAGGCCTTTGCCTTCTCTGCTAATGATGAGATCAATGACATGACCTTCCAGCGCTACAAGCTGATCAATCGGGCATCGTCAGACATCAGGGACTGCTACTTTGCGATGTGGATGGATCCTGACCTTGGCTGTAACTCTGATGACTACATCGGATGCGATATCGATAGGAGTCTCGCCTATGTCTATAATGAAGATGTGCTGGATGGAGAAGATGGCTGTACCTGTAACCAAGGGATCGGTACCTATTGCGATGAGATACCCATGTTAGGCGTAGATTATTTCAGAGGCCCACTAGCACCAAAGAATTTTGATGAAAATGGCTTGCCTACGTTGGATCCGCCAATCGGCTCTTTGGGTGATACACTGGTGGAGCTGGGCATGTCCTCCTTCATATATTATAATGCGAGCTTCGTCGGTAGTCCAGATCCTTCCACCACTGATCCAACGATTGATACAGAATACTATAACTATCTGCGTGGACTTTGGAGAGATGGATCAGCCATCACCTTCGGCGACGACGGTTTTAATCCAGGCAGCACAGATACGGTCAGATACACTTTCCCCAATCCGCCTAATCAGACGAATGGCTGGTCCATGTGCGAAGAGGATCTGCCATTCGGCGACAGAAGATTCATTCAGGCATCAGGCCCATTCTTGCTGAAGCCACAGGCCATCAATGAGCTAATCATCGGTGTCACCTGGGTACCAGATTTTGATTATCCATGTCCGGATATTTCTAGGTTACTCTTTGCGGATGACTTGGCTCAAGCCCTCTTTGACAATTGCTTCCAGATCAAAGATGGTCCAGACTCGCCCGATGTGGATGTGGTAGAGCTAGACAAAGAGCTGGTGCTGATCCTGACTAATGATACCATCACCTCCAATAATAAATTCGAAGCCTATACGGAGAAGGATCTGAATCCTGTACCAGAAGGCCTGGACTCTAATTACGTCTTCGAGGGCTACCAGATCTTCCAGCTATCAGGACCTAATGTGTCCTCTCAAGAGCTGGATGACATCACAAAGGCCAGGATCGTCAGGCAGGTAGATGTCCGAAATGATGTCACTACCCTCTATAACTGGAGACCCTCCTTAGTGGATCCTACACCGAATAATACGGAGATCGTTTGGACCTTCGAAGAGAAGGTGGCGGCGCAGAACGAAGGGGTGAAGCATACCTTCTTAATCACAGAGGATGACTTCGCTGAGGGCGATCGACGCTTGATCAATCACAAAGAATATTACTTCATGGTATTGGCCTATGCCCATAATAATTGGCAAGACTTTGATCCCAGCGATGGCTTTGGTCAGCGATCAACCTACTGTGCAGGTCGAAAGAACATCAAGGTCATCACTGCCGTACCACGGCCTATCGTATTCAAAAATCTGAATGCAGAAGTCGGCGATGGCGCTCGCATCACCAGGCTATCTGGGGTTGGAGCAGGAGGTGCATTTTTAGATATGACGGATGATATGTATGATCTCATCTTGGAAGGAGCCACGGACGGTCGCATCACATACAAAGATGGGCAGGGACCACTGGATATCTCTATATTCAATCCGATAGAAGTGAAGGATGGTCGATTCAGATTGGAGTTTGTGGGTGACTTCATTGGGGGTTCTACCTGCGCCATTGCACCTGGTGCATCATGGGTACTGACGAATCTGGCTAATAACGAAGTGGTGGCTACGGGTCCATCCATTGATGTGATCAATGATCAAATTGTCGGGGACTTCGGATTCACCATCACCGTAGGGCAGACGGAAGAGACGGGTATGCTGACATCCACGAATGGTGTGATCGGCTCACGACTCGAATATCAGGATCCAGCAGGTACTGCCTGGCTTAACCTGATACCAGATGCACAAAATACAGCGTATAATTATCTACAGACAGGATCGGACGAGGTCGATAAGCCATTAGATCCAGAAGAATCATTCTCTTCCATTGGACCAGGTGCATTTGCTCCGTTTATACTAATGGATAACCAGCTTGGCAGTGGCCTGGTCTCAGCAGCATGGAAGGACTTTGGCGGCGGAGAAGACCTCAGAGATAAGACCACTCTGGCAGACCTCAATAACGTAGATATCGTCTTCACCAGTGATAAGTCGAAGTGGTCCAGGTGTGTGATCGTTGAGACCTCTACAGCAGAATTTAGACAAGCAGGATTCGTCAACGAAGGAGATGTCAATCAGTTTGACCTACGTGATGCCCCATCAGTCGGTAAGGATGACAATGATGGAGATGGCAGACCAGATGCTGATGGAGATGGGCGTGGTATGGGCTGGTTCCCCGGCTATGCAGTCGATGTAGAGACAGGTCAGCGACTGAATATTTTCTTCGGTGAGAATTCTACCTATAACGAGGACCTGCGAGAATTCTACGGAGAGGAGACAGCATTAGGCACTGACATGATGTTTAATCCCAGCTCCACTTTATTCACTGAGGGTGTGCCAGGTGCAGATTTTAGCATATGGAATTTCATCACCGGAGGTCAACATTTCATCTATGTCACCAGGCAAAACTATGATGAATGTGCTGACTTCAGGGAAAGATTGGATTCTCGATTCGTCTTCACCTTCAAGCGTGATCCGCTGAAGCTGGTGACCTGGGCTGGTATACCGACCTTAGCGAATGGGTCTCAGCTGCTCAGCTATGCTGATGGTCTCATCCCTAATGACGTCATCGTCAAGCTGAGGGTAGAGAATCCCTACAGTAAAGAAGAAGCTTTCGATCTGAGATCTGAAACATTTAATTGTGATGACCTAGGCGAGCTACCTGCTTACGAATTTGAGATATCTGGAAAAGAAGCTCAGGACATAGATGCATCAGAAGTGGAGTCTGCATTGAAGAATGTGAATGTAGCTCCTAACCCATACTACGCTTTCTCAGAATACGAGACGAGCCGACTAGAGAATCAGGTCAAGATCACGAACCTGCCAGAGCGAGCTAATGTGACGATCTATACCTTAGATGGTAAATTCATCAGACAGTTCAGAAGAGATGAAAGAGGTGCGATCCAAGGCACGAATCGATCAAATCCTGGGATCAGATCCACTCAGCCCAATCCTGATATTGTCTGGGATCTGAAGAATAATAAAGGTATCCCTGTCGCCAGTGGCGTATACTTAATACATGTGGAAGCCCCTGAGCTGGGTGCTGAGCGAACCATCAAATGGTTTGGAGTGAATCGTAAATTTGACCCTGCTGGACTATGATCTGTATAACAAGAAATATGACAAAGAAGATGCTGAGGCGAGCCTGCCTGCTCATGATGACAGGTCTGGCCTGTGTACAGATCTACGCTGGTAATCCTGATCGCCAGGGCGAAGCTGGAGCGACGGAGCTGCTCTTCAATCCCTGGGCTAGAAGCGCTGGACTCCATTCGATGAGTACCGCTTCAGTCTTCGGTGTAGAAGCGCTGAGGCTGAATATAGCTGGACTCAGTCGGGTCCAAGGCAGCGAATTACTCATCTCGAATACACGTCTCTTCGAGGGTACGGATATCAAACTGAATGCTATAGGCTTTGGGCGTAAGATGGGAGAGAATAGCGCATTTGGTGTGACGCTCACATCAGTGGATTTTGGAGATATTCCGATCACGACCGCTGCCCAGCCAGAAGGGACGGGCGGTACCTTTTCGCCTAATTTTTTTCATATTGGTGTCGGCTATTCCTACATCTACGCGAATAAGATATCTGTCGGTATCTTGGTCCGAGGCATCTCGGAGTCACTGACGAATGCCAGTGCCTTTGGGATAGCGCTGGATGCTGGTGTACAATATGTGACAGGTGAAGATGATAATTTTAAGCTCGGTATATCACTGCGTAACATTGGCTCACCCATGACCTTCGGCGGTGAGGGGCTCTCTTATGAAGTACAGAATCCTGGTACGACCACTGACTTCCCGATCACCTTTGATGCCAGAGCAGAAAGCTTTGAGTTGCCATCATTACTGAATATTGGGATGTCCTATGACTTCCTGCCCACGGCAGACATCAAGATCAGGACCTTGGCTAACTTTACGGCTAATTCATTCTCTCGTGATGAGCTGGGAGCTGGCGTGGAATTTTTTTTCAAAGACTTTGTCGCGCTGCGTGCTGCTTATAAGGTCGAATTGGATCCTGGTACCCAGGTAGAGCGTAGTGTCTACACGGGATTCGCAGCAGGCTTCTCTTTGTATCTGCCGGTGAAAAAGCTGGCGAATCAGAAGATAGGTATAGATTATGCCTACCGAGCTACTGATCCATTCAGAGGGACACATAATTTTACGGTCAGGCTTAATTTGTAAGATTACATTCAGGACTTTAAAAAACAATCACAAGCTGACGTCAAAAGACCTGGCGGCTATCCTTGGATGATCCAAAGGCACTGTCTCTAAGATATTACACTATCAAAAAGGCTTATCCAAAGAGACAAGTAGAAAACTCATGGCTCACTTTAACATGACGTAAGAGGTATTCAACAAACCGCATGTGCTGAATAATTCAATCAATAAGAGTATCATATAGTAGAACTTGTGAATTGGAAAGCATGAGCTGAAGCAGGCTGTGTAAGCTTTACTTCGTCCGATAGTTCTCAATCTTCGTCTGATCTAAGAATCTTTTCTATTAGAATTCCTTACATTAAGGGACTGAATAGAATTCTTTGGAACAGGACATCATTAATAAGAAAAATTTTTTCTCTGAGTGGCTGGAGAAGTTGCAACAGGAGAGCTGGCAGCTGGAGTTACTGATCTCTGGATTGGCCCTTTTTGGGATCTATGAGTCGGAGGGTCTTATTTTGAGCCTGCAGTATTACCATGAGGTAAATAGCGTTTCTTCCATTGACTTTCACTTAGGCACTTTTGTAGCATTACTCTGGGCGAGCCGACTGATATTTTTGGTTAATTTATTATTTCACATCGTGATCCGGGGCTTTTGGATCGGGGCGATTGGCTTGCGCTATGTATCTGGTGACATTGACTTTGATAATCTCAATTATTCTGAACGCTTCACTAGATTCTATAAGAAAAAGATCGGCAGCTATGACGAATACATTGAGAAGCTGGAGAAGTTTAGCAGTATTTTATTCTCGTTTACCTTTCTATTGTTTTTCATGCTGCTGTCATTTTTTGCTTTCAATTTATTTTTTGTCATCATCATCAATGCCTTAGAAAGTTTCTTGGATTTACGCGAAGAAAGTAGTGGTATTCCTATTGTGTTTGGCATATTATACTACGGTATGGGTTTCATCGTCTTTATTGACTTTCTGACGCTGGGAGCTTTTAAGAAGATAGAGGATAAATTGGTTTCAGGGATTTATTTATGGATTTACCGATTTTTTTCTGCTATATCTTTATCCTTCTTTTTCAGGCCGCTACTCTTGAATTTCATTGATAATAAATACACCAGAAAACTCTTCTTTTTAGCTCTGCCTTATACCGTGATGTTATTCACTTTGAGTGGCTTCTACTCTGAGAGGTATGACTATTTTCCTTCCTTTGACTTGGGGGATTCGTACCAGTCACACATCTCTGAGGCTTCGATTAATTATGTGAATTATGATGACCTCAGAAGAGAGCACTATATGACCTTGGAGGCTCTGGGTAAGCGTGTATCCAGAACTAAGATTAGCAGGGCCAGTATCAATCATTATGAATTTGATCATAACAATCTCAGCTTATTTATCGAATACAGAGAGGATGATAATGACTTGTTAGATTCTTTAGGTATTTCTTTAGATCCATTTCGAAAAGGAGGCCTGAGGCATAAGATCATGGATGAAAGCCATAAAGACGAAGGCATGGCAGAACTGATCAAGCAGGAGGTCAGTGAAATAAAATTAATCAACAAACTGCTTAGGAAAGATGAGCTGACCCAAGAGGATTCTGCACTGTTAAAGCGATATGGTGATCTGGATGGCGATCTAAGTGGGGTCAAGAGTTCCATCAGGAGTCACTATGCTATCGAGCGTAATGACTATATGAAGGATAAAATTAAATTGGTCAAATCAGAATTTTTAAAGCTGGCAGAAATCACCATTGACCAGGAAGACGTCAAAGATGATCTGGAATGCAAATTTTACATACACCCTAATATGCTGGAAAAAGGTATCTTATGCCACTATAATCTTGATACCTTGGCCTATGGTGAGCATTTGATACGCGTGATGAAGAATAATCGAGTCAGAAGAATACCATTTCGAAAAATAAAACAAAATCAATAAAATGTCTGTGATGTAAATAACTAAGACACCCAAGTGGATGATTAAACTTAGCTCTTTACTGATAGGCAATCTAAAGCTAAAACTGTAGTGATATGAAGACTATTTTAAAAATTGGATTAGCACTTGGAACTATTAATATTCTTATGACTCTTATCATAAAGTTTGGTCTTTCACCAGAGACTATGTTTTCTGGGTGGTACATGGGTTTGTCTTTCTTTTTATCAATTATCATATTGATCCTTGTAGGAAGGAAATTTTTGAGAACGAATGAGCATCCAGAGTTATCCTACGGAGAATCGCTGAGATATATTTTTCCGGCTGCCTTTTTAGGATTCTTGATCTCTACCGTTTTTAGTATTTTTTTATATCAAAATGATGTCGAGATGAAGGCTACTGTGCTGGATTTGAATCTTAAGGCTGCTGAAGTCGGATATACATTTGGTGCTCAAATTGGGGGATCCGACGAGGCTGACATAGCAGTGGCCTTAGAAGATGTAAAACAAGATGTTATTGATAATGCTGATGAGCAATACTCTTTTCAGTGGTCCAAACTACCATTTAATTCACTTACTGGACTTATAGTATCGTTGATTAATGCTCTAATTGCTTCTATATTTATCAAGGTAAAGATGGGTTCGGCATAAGTTAGCTTAGTCATTTAATTGAGTAAAAATCTAATCTTTCGTATTGCTTCCTCGTTGGTTTGTGATCTTCTAAATCATTGAGTATATTTGATTTTATACTAGGAAAGCTTCTACTCAAGAAGCGTTCTATTGTTTAATGAAAGAGATCGCACTACATATTATCCCACAACTCTCGGCACGACAATAGGCCGAGCATTTATCAACACTAAAAGTTATAATGATGAAAGTGTCTTACATGACTCAAGAGGTATATGAGAGATTGATGGCAGAGCTGGATGTGATGAAAACGACGGGCCGAAAGCAAATCGCTGATGCCATAGCCACCGCCCGGGACAAAGGAGATCTGTCGGAGAATGCAGAATATGATGCTGCGAAGGATGCTCAGGGCATGCATGAGGCTAAAATCAATGAATTAGAGAAGCAGCTGGCTAATGTCAAATTTCTCAAAGAGGAAGACATCGATACCAGTCAAGTGTCTATCCTGACCACGGTGACCATCAAGAACCTAAAGATGAATAAGGAGTTCACCTATAAGATCGTATCAGAGTCCGAGGCGGATATCAGCCAAAAGAAAATATCTGTCTCATCGCCGATAGGCGAGGGTCTACTCGGTAAGAAAGTAGGAGAGGTGGCCACTATAGAGACCCCCCGAGGTGAGATGCAGCTGGAGATTCTGAACATCACCATATAGCCCATGCCCACACTTTTTACAAAAATCATAAACGGAGATATACCATCTTATAAGATAGCGGAGGATGAGCTCTGCTACGCATTCTTAGATATCAATCCCAGGCAAAAGGGCCACACCCTGGTCGTGCCAAAATATGAGGTAGATCGATACTTTGATTTGGACGATGAGACCTTGACTCACATGGCACTCTTCTCTAAGCGTGTCGCTGCAGCTATTAAGGAAGTATGTCCCTGCGATCGAATCGCCACAGCAGTCATTGGATTAGAAGTACCCCATGCGCATATACATTTAGTCCCCATCAATAGCATGGGAGACATTGATTTCTCTACCCCGCCAGTGGCTATGACGCCAGAAGAAATGGCAGCTACAGCAAAGCTGATAGCAGATCAGGTCAAGCTGTAGTATCATATATTTATACCGTAAAAATCAAGCTTTGGTTGTGCTCCACCAAACCATCACTCCTTAATTTTTGTTGCTCTGATATGACAGCACAGCAAGTGATCCATATCCACGCACCCCCTGAGCAAATCTTCCAGTACATCATGGATGTCAATAACAGAATCGACTACATCCCGGCGCTGGAGGAAGTCATCATGCTGACGGAAGGCCCTATCAGACTGGGCAGCCGCTATACAGAAGTGGCACTGATCGGCGGTAGAAGAATAGAGACGACATATGAGCTAGTAGACTATAGAGAGAACGTGCGATCTTCTGCTAAAACCATCAAAAGTATTTTTCCCATTCGAGCTGACCTGGAGTTAAAGCCTACTTCAGATGGGACCGATCTACGCATCGCCTTGGAGTTTAAGTTGTCAGGTATTTTTAAGTTGGGCTCTAAAATCGTGGCAGGCATCGTGAACCAACAAGCCATTGGAATCCTGAAGCGTATAAAGGCAAATGTAGAGGCGAATTCTCAAATTTTATGAGACTTACAGACTTCAATCAACAAAATCATCACATCACCGCATCAACAAAATCATCACATCAACAAAATTATCGCATCAACTGAATCATCCCATTAACGGTGTCTTCGATCACCTGACCTTCCTCATCATAACCTTCGTAGCTGAGTACCCAAGAGTATATGCCTGCAGCTGATGGTAGATTGCCATAAGTGCCATCCCATGATTCATCCTCAGACTCAGACTCGAAGACAATGTTGCCCCAGCGATCATAGATGAAGAACTCCATGGAAATCAGATCAAAGGCATCGACGCTGAATAGATCATTGGTGCCATCATCGTTTGGGCTGAAGGCGGTAGGGACATAAATGGCTGTGGGGCACTGTGGTAGAAGGATGAGCGTGTCTGCTGCCATACAGTTGAATTCATCCGTGATAGTGACCGTATATGTTCCAGCTTGAAATACATCGAGAATAGGCTGCTGACTGCCAGTGGACCATTCATATTCAGCATAATCTCCTGCGGATAGTTTTGTAGGGTCTATGTCATTTTCGCAGATTACGCTGTCTTGGCCCAGATCAGGCATGGGTCTGGGTTTGATGCCGACTGAGATAGACTTAGCCTTAGTCTTACAGCCGAAGACGGTACCCACGAGCTGATATTCGCCTGAGAGTGCTGGTGTAATATTTTCGATAGATGAGACCTGCTCTACCGAACGATACTCCTCAGGCCCTGTCCAGAGGAAGCTGGCATTTGCCAGGTCAAAAGCTTCGAGCATTAGGGTCTCTCCCTCACATATCACTGGAATGTCGGGTGCGACATCGACTTCTTGCTGAAAGCTGATCTTGATGATTTTTTCCTGCATCTCCGTCTCGTCAAAACATAGATCTTCGATGATCACACTGACAGCGTAGTCGGCTTCGATCTCCGGATACATGTACTCGAACTGGTGCTCTCCGGTGCTGAACCCTGCATGACCGACATCCCAAGTGATGTTGTATCTGGCGGGTGGGAGGCCCGAATCAAAGCTCACTGGTATGCCCACACACTCACCATCAGGGATAGGGCTGGCGTTTATTTTATTAAAACTGGCACCTCCCGCATAGGCATATGACTCTGCATCTCCCAGTCCAAAAGCTGAAGCAATCACCCCACATCCTTGTGATATGATGGTGTGTGATCCCGTACCGACACGCAGGACTGTATAGCTGAATTCTTGATTGAGACCGATGGGTGTCCAGCTGGAGCCCAGGTCCATGATTGATGACCCATCGAAGCTGACATTGTCAGTATCGTTCGTCTTGCCGATGATGGAGATGTAGTTCTGGCTGATGTTCTGGAATGAAGAATTGTACAAGGTGATGGTATCTTTGATTTGCTCGACAGAGTTGAGGATGACCATGGAAGGATCTCCTTCTGAGTTAGCGGTGCAGTCGCGCCCCGTCAGGTATTGAGCGACCATGATCGGCTGGTCTGCTTCTATAAAGGTACTGGTGGATTTTTGGTATTCTACATATTCTCCTCTGTCTACAGTATAAGTGTCGACCACACCACTGAGATCAGTGACGGTGATGGTGGTCTGATCTGTGGCAGCGAGTAGTCTGAATACATCTCTGGTATTATCCTGAGTGGGGATGGTGACGTAGCGGCTACCCCAGGTATCTACGGGGTTCATCTGCTCTAATAGATTATCAAAGGTCCCACAGAAGCGAGGCACGCCTGACCATGAGGCACCTGAAAATACATTGAATGTCTTATCGCCACTGATGAAAGTACCAGACAAATCATCTGTACTATTTCTGGCTCTGACTTGATAGGTTTGCCCCCGATTTATCGTGATGGTCTTGGACTCACCTGGCTCCATACCTCTCTGAGTGTGATCCGATACAGTAAAGTCTATCGTCGTCTCATCTTCTATCCCGACGATGATGAACTCTGATTCTCCCGAAGCATTGAAGGCATCGATGCCCGTGTAGCTCATTACATAATATTGATTAGACAAGGCAGGCGTAGGAAGGACGATAGTGGCCTCAGATCTGAAACCATGGTATTGGTGGATGTACACCGAGATTGGATTCTGACTGCTGACGTGGAGGGCATTATCATTGATCTGTTCAGATCCTCTCGTCTCAGCACTGCTTGGCACGGTGATCAGCTGCACGACATTGGGGAAGACCTCAAAGTCTTGGCTAAAGGTACTTCTTGGCATGGACACCGTACCCGTGGTGTATACAGTGGAGGTGATCATGACGACCATGGTATTGTCCCCTTGATCCACATGCTGCATGAAGCTGATCCAAAAGTCTGTCCCTGTAGTGCTCTGACCACTCGCCCCCGATGAGATGAATA
>CALFUK010000090.1 GCA_937929945.1 uncultured Saprospiraceae bacterium | reverse complement strand
TCACCGGGAGAGTGTGAGCCAAATAGACTACTTTTTGATCGCCCAGCGACTTGCAAGAGCTTGCCATGACAAGGCTAGCAAGGATAATAAAAAAGGCACTCACCTTCATGTGTTTAATTTTTTCAATTGAATGCCAATCAGTAAATAACTAGGTTTAATCATCCTTGGTTGTCTTAATTATCTAGGTCATAAACGTTTCATATGTTTATATTTCGAGGCGACATACAAATTAGCAAATAACTAAGACCAATCATCCCCTTTGGCATCTTAATTGTCAAAGTCATAGACGTTTCATTTTCTATTGATTAAAAATTAAAATACTGCTTTGCATTATGATAGCAGATGTCTTTGACCATCTGACCGAGAAAATTCATATCCTTCGGTAATAAGCCAGCATCCACATCTGCACCAATCACTTGGCATAGTATCCGTCTAAAATATTCGTGACGAGGAAAAGATAAAAAGCTCCTGCTGTCTGTCAGCATACCGATGAAGCGGCTCAACAGGCCCATATTAGATAGCGTATTGATCTGTTTTTCCATTCCGTCTTTTTGATCCAGAAACCACCAGGCTGATCCCCACTGAATTTTTCCAATGGAGCTACCATCATTATAATTGCCTGCCATGGTGGCGAAGAGCTCATTGTCTCTTGGGTTTAAATTATAGAGGATCGTCTTAGGCAACTGATCGATGCGATCCAGGCTGTTCATAAAATACGATAGGCCTTCGCCTTGCTCATAGTCCCCAATGCTGTCACAGCCTGCGTCTGCACCCACTGCGTGCATGAGTCGATCATTATTGTTGCGCATGGCACCCAGGTGCAGCTGCATGACCCAGCCTTCTCTGTGGTATATCTTTCCTAATTCATGGAGGACTGCCATCTGGAAAACAGCCGCATCTTTCTTTGTCAAATGCCGCCCTGCGATTCGCTTGCTCAGGATGCCATGCTCATCAGTCATCTGCTCATCAATCTTAAAAAGCTGAGCTAACCCATGATCGGCGAGACGACAGCCATGAGTGCCAAAATGATGAATCCGATTTTCTAAGGCTTCGATCAATGCATCAAATGAATGTATCTCATGTCCGACTGTCTCACCTAATGCTTGTAGGTACGTCAAGAAATCTGGGTGATTGATATGGCAGTATCGATCTGGCCTGAAGGTAGGTAGTAGCTTGATATCACTTGCAGAAGCTTGCATGGCTTTATGGTGCACTAAGCTATCGGTGGGGTCATCAGTGGTACAGACCAGCTCCACCTTCATTTGCCTTAGTAATCCCTGCGCTGAATTTTCTGGCTTTTGTAGTAGAGCTGATGTCTGCTCGTAAATATTGATGGCTGACTGATCATCCAGTAGTTCGCTGATGCCAAAGTACCGCAGGAGTTCGAGGTGTGTCCAGTGATACAGCGGATTTCGCATGGTGTAGGGGACAGTCTGTGACCACTTCAGAAATTTATCACGATCATCTGCTCCCCCAGTGATGTATGATTCTGCTATACCGTTAGCTCGCATGGCTCGCCACTTGTAGTGATCACCATCGAGCCATACCTCAGATATATTTTTGAATGATCTATTCTCTGCTATGGCTGCCGGTGACAGGTGATTATGATAATCATTGATCGGGAGGTCCGCAGCATGATCATGATATAGCTCTTGAGCGAATGAGCTCTGCAATAAAAAGCCTTCCGTGATAAATGTTTGTTTCATATGTTTAAATTTCAAGGCTAAATGCCGATCAGCAAATAACTAAGAATTAATCATCTATTTGGGTGTCTTAGTTATCTACGTCATAGACGTTTCATATATTTGCAACTCAAGCTTATCTATGAAAATATTTGTAAGCCTAATGATCATGGCAATGGTATCGTGCTCTAGTTCTGCTCAGGAGTTATTCCCAGTCCAGAGTAAACACAGTAGCACGAAGGAGACAGTCGATATCGTGGTGACCTTAGGTGATAACAGCACCAAGCAGTTAGCTCATATCCTCAACGACGATAAAAACTATGTCATCAGTATCATGGCCAGCTGGTGTGGACCCTGCAGGACGGAGCTGGATGCGTTTCAAAAAGTAGCGGATCAGTGGAAGGATGAACTAAATACAGAGGTGATAGCCATATCTGTAGAGAGGCCTAATGACACATATAAGCTCTTCCAATTAGTCGAGAAGCAGCAGTGGACGATGCAAGTGATGCATGATAAGATGGCCTACACCAGTCGCGAACTCGGTGTCTTTAGCATCCCTCAGACTTATCTCATAAATCGAGACCGAGAAATCGTCTACACCACTCAGGGCTTCAGCACTAACCTGATCAGTGACTACAAGAAGGAGATAGAAAAGCTGAATTGAGGCGTCTTTATATCAGCTTCAATCTTTACAATCTTGCCACTTTATGGATATAGTCATCACCTAATATTCTTGGCCAAGAGGTACGCGCAGAAGCAAAAGGCTGAAAATTTAGACTAATCTCTACTGGCACTATAGGCTTGATCATTCATTCATGCTGACATAGCGGATGCTATCAGCGTCAATCCGCTCTTGTAGGAATAATTTCAGTTGTTGATCAGACTTAGATTTAGCTTTGTAGGACTTTGGCCAGACGACCGTCGTGATGGGAAGTTGCAGCGAGGTACTGTCAGTAAGGTCTATGAGGGTGGTCCCTATATTCACATCTTTCACCTCAGGGTAGAGGATTCTGATCTCTTTGACGACTTCTCGATAATCGATTAGTTCTGATCGCTGCGCATTCATTAGCTGGAGGTCGGTGATGAGCTGCTGGTGTTGCTTAGACTGTTCAAGTAAGGTATCCAGATCACTATTCGAATCAGACAGACTGGATATTTGAGATTCCAGCTCCTTTATTTTTTCCAGTTTGATATCAGATGTCGAGATGAACTCATAGGTCATGTTTTTTAGCCTTTCTTTCTGGAGCCCCATCTCAAAGTTAGAGGCATTCTCTCTTTGGATGATGTCTTTATAGACTTTGAGTATCAGGACTTGAGAGCCATCAGGATTGTCTTTGATGATCCAGTCATCGAGGTATTTATCATTGTCGCCGATGTAGTGGTCTATGAATCGATTGACCTTAGCTTTTGTATTGGCCTGCAGCCATACATTGTAGAAGATGAACATGCTGGGGAAGATCATAATCAAGGTGAAAATGTAGACGAATTTCATGTTCTTCTTTTTGTCTAATTCATTCGCATATTCCTTGATGGGAAATCCCATGTACTTGATAATGACATAGGTGGCAAAGGAGACGAAAAAGGCATTCAAAAGAAATAAGTACAAAGAGCTGAGCATCACTGAGGGTAGCTCATTAGCGATTCCAAAACCTGTCACACATAGTGGGGGCATGAGTGCCGTAGCAATTGCCACGCCAGGCAGTGTGGTAGAAATATCTTTTCGAGCAATGGATATGATCCCAGCGATACCACCAAATATACCAATGACTACGTCCAAGATAGTCGGCTCAGTCCGCGCTTGTATCTGTGGGGTGAGCTCTTCCAAAGGAGATATCATAAAGAACATGGTGGATGTCACGATTGCAATTAAGATGGCGATGCCAAAATGAATCAGTGACTCCCGCAGTGTCTTTCGGTCATTGATCGCGACACCCATGCCGATACCCAAGATCGGCGACATAAGTGGAGAGATCAGCATCGCTCCGATGATGACTGCCTGAGAGTTAGTATTGAGACCGATGGAGGCGATCATGATGGAACAGATGAGCATCCAGGCATTGGCGCCAAACATGGATTTTTTTTCTGATATCTCTTCGATGGTGGCCGCATAGTTGACCCCCTTCTCCAGATCAAGAACGCCTTTCAGAAATGTGAAGACGTCACCCTTAGGTATCTCATCAGGAGCTGGCTGCTGTTTTTGCTGCTTACTCATTTAGATGAAGTGTACCGTTAGATAAGTTATAGCACTTGTCACTCATGTTTGCCAATTCATTATTATGGGTCACTATGACAAAGGACTGCTTAAAATCATCCCGAAGCTTGAAGAGTAGTTTGTGGAGTTCTTCGGAGGAGGCTTCATCCAGATTGCCCGAGGGTTCATCAGCAAATATGATCTGAGGATCATTGATCAACGCTCTGGCAACGGCGACACGCTGCTGCTCCCCACCAGAGAGCTGCGTCGGTTTATGAGTGAGTCTTTGGTCGAGTCCAAGATAGCTGAGTAGCGAGCTCGCTTTTTTTATGGTGTCAGCTTTACTTTTTTTACTGATATAGGCTGGGATGCATACATTCTCCAGTGCTGTGAATTCTGGCAGAAGATGATGAAACTGAAAGACGAAGCCGATTTTTTGATTGCGAAATTTGGCTAATTCATTCGCCGAAAGTGTGTTTACGATCTGGCTGTCTATGATCACTTCACCCCTGTCAGGGGTGTCCAGTGTGCCTAAAATATTGAGAAATGTGCTTTTGCCTGATCCAGACTTACCAGTGATGCTGATGATCTCAGAGCTGCTTATGCTCAGACTCGCTCCCTTAAGTACTTCGAGCCCTTTATATGATTTATAAATATTATTTGCCTCTAACATGTCTTTCAATCCTTTAGCAAGGTATGATGATTTTATGTATTCCGTACATTCGATGTGTTAATGATTTTGTTTTGCCATGATAAACCATAAAGATCGTACGACTTAGAGATCAATTATAAATGCCGCTAAGAATTCTACACATCGTAAAAAAGCTGCCTTATCCACTGAAAGACGGAGAGGCAGTGGCGAATGACAGCTTGTCTCGAGCACTCAAGTCTGCTGGCTGCCACATAGACCTCTTAGCGATGAATACAGCGAAGCACTATGTCGATCATCAGAGTGCCAAATCTCATTTAGATCAGTATCTTAAAATAGAAATCGTGGACATCCGCACGGAGCCTTCGATCATCGGTGTCCTGAAAAGCCAATGGAGAGGGAGTGCCTACCACGTAGATCGGTTTGATCATGCTCCTGTCAGAGAGGCATTGATCATGATGTTGAAGCAGTCAGATTATGACATCATACAGTTAGAAAGTCTTTATACACTGCCTTATATAGATGCCATCAGAGCACATAGTGCAGCTAAAGTAGTCATGCGGGCACACAATGTAGAACATCAGATCTGGAGCAGGCTGGCGTCAGGGGAGCAGTATATGGGGCGAAGGTGGGCACTGGGATACCTGAGTCGACAGCTGGAGCAATATGAACGAGAGGCTATCCAGGCGGTGGATCTGATCACCACAGTGTCGTCCATAGACCAGAGTCTGCTTCAGCAATGGTCTGGAGAGGTGCCTGTCCAGTCTTACAGCATCGGCCTGGATATGAGTCAATATAAAGTACAGCCCAGTGAAAAGCGTGATGTATTCAGCATCGGATTCATCGGCTCTATGGATTGGAGACCAAATGCAGAAGGAGTAGACTGGTTTCTCGCAGAGGTCTGGCCTCAGATAATGGATAGACATCATAATGCAGCGTTTAAGATAGCTGGCAGAAATATTTCTGTAGATCAGATTAAGCGCTATGCGGCCTTCACTGGAGTGGAAGTCGTCGGAGAAGTAGATGATGCACACGAGTTCATGCGTCGCTGCGATGTGCTCATTACACCTTTATTCTCCGGCAGTGGCATGCGAGTCAAGATCATAGAAGCGATGGCCTTAGCGACACCTGTAGTCAGCACATCGATTGGCTTAGAGGGCATTGCAGCTGTACATCTCCAGCACATCATGGTGGCTGATACGGCGGTAGCATTTAGTTCCAGCATCGACGAGTTGATAGACCAGCCTGCTCTGAGAGCAGAGATTGGTAGAGAGTCACGTAGATACGTCGAAGAGAATTTTGATATTAATCAATTGACAAGAAAATTACTCTCTGAGTACCGTAATTTATAGTTTCGAAGTATAGCAAATGATATCTTCGCGACGCATTGCTAAATGATACTTAATAATTGAAAATATCCATCGTCACATCTCGATTTCCCTTCCCGCTCATCAAGGGCGATATACTGAGGATATTCCATCAGATCAGGATCTTATCCAGACGGCATGAGATCAGCCTGATCGCGCTGACGGATCGAGAGGTGAGTGCAGCTGATTATGACCACATCAAGGCATTCTGTGCAGAGCTACATTTCATCAGGGTAAAGTCAATGAGTCGCTACAAGTCTGTATTGAAGCATCACTTGAAGGTCATGCCCATGCAGGTCTCATACTTCTACGATGATTTGGTGAAAAAGCAGGTGCAGCAGCTTATCGCTGAATACCAGCCTGATATAGCTTATTTTCAGCTTATTCGAACGGCGCCTTATGCTGAGGGCTTAAGCTGTCCAGTCGTGTTAGATTACATGGACGCTTTTTCGACCATTGCAGCGAGAGATGCTGACTACTCTTCTGGTATCAGAGCTGCTATCTTGAGGAGAGAGTCCAGGCGCCTGGCTCATTACGAAAAATTGATTTTCAAGCAGTTTAGTGGACATACAGTGATCTCTAAGAATGATGCAGAGCTTTTGAATGTTGGTCCGCTTAGGGTCATATCAAACGGTGTGGACATTGACTATTTTCAACCGTCTGCTGAGCCGAAAAAATTTGACCTCTGCTTCATCGGTAATTTAGGCTACGCACCGAATGTGAGAGCTGCAGAGTATCTAGTGACTAAGGTGCTACCCCGCATCAGATTTAAATATCCCGAGACGAATCTGCTATTGGCGGGTGCCAGACCATCGCATAAGGTGCTCTCTTATGTCTGCGATCATGTGTCAGTCTGGTCAGAGCTCGAAGACATCAGGGTAGCCTATGGTGCATCCCGGATCTTCTTAGCACCACTTTTCACCGGGGCCGGACAGCAGAATAAGATCTTAGAAGCTATGGCTATGGGGCTGCCGTGCATCACAACGACCATCGTGAATTCTTCGATTGAGGCAGGGACTGATGTAATCAAAATCGCTTTCTCAGATTCAGATTTTATAAAATACAGCATTCGACTGCTGAATCAGCCCGATATGTATGCCTCACAGCAGAAGGCTGCTCTCAAGTTTGTCGCAGATAAGTTCTCATGGGAACAGCAGATCAAGCAGCTGGAAGCTTATTTTACGTCAGTGATTGCTAAAAAAGAGGAGACCTAGGATTAATGAAAACCTAAAGCCCTTTCCAAAGGGAATGCATTCCTATCCTAAAGTGTTATGATAAAAGAAACTTAATGAATGGGATGTAAAGTTGCCTTTTAGCAACTTTGTGAATGGAATCAATAGAAAATACGCAGATACTACGCTGCTGAATTCAGTAAAAGGCCTAAACATGGTGAAGCAGTCTGTATAAATATATTCTTACTCTGATGATCAGAGTCAAGAACAGCAAGTCATGAATAAGAATTCACACAAAGATAAAAGCCATAAAAATGAAACATATATTCATCCATATCGCCGCTCTCTGCCTGCTCACGTTCAGTCTTCAGGGGCAGAAGATGGGATTCATTAAGGAGGATTTAGCCAAGGCTAAGCGACTCGCGGCACAAGAGAATAAACTCATCTTCGTGGACGCTTACACCACATGGTGTGGGCCCTGTAAGTGGATGGATGCCAATGTCTTCAAAGACAAGGAAGTCACAAAACTATATAAGAAGTCATTCATCAATTTGAAGCTTGATATGGAGAAAGGTGACGGTTTGGCATTCGCAGAGCAATACCAGGTTATGGCTTTTCCCAGTTTTTATTTCTTGACTCCAGAGGGAGAAGTGGTGCATACTGCCAGAGGAGCATTTGCAGCACCTGATATGTATAAGATAGGGACTGATGCGGCATCCACCACTCGCAGTCTGAGGGCCTATCAGCAAAACTATCAGGCTGAAAAATCTAACCCTGACTTCCTACTGAGCTACAGTATGCTGCTGAAAGAACTTCGATTAGATGAGGTGGATGACATAGCAGAAGACTACTTAGCTACTCAGAGTGATTGGTCAGGTGAGCGCAATACGAAGTTCATATTTGACCTGGTAGGCATCGATATAGAGGATGATCGCTTCAAATACATGCTAGATCACGCAGACGAATTCTATGAGCACATCACACCATCAAAAGTGGACACGAAGATCCTGAATGGCATCCACGGCAATCTTGGCCCGGAGAGTACCCCTGATGATGTAGAGGCTCAGCTCGATAAGCTCATACCCTCGCAGGCTCAGCGGCTGAAAGACAAGATGTACTTAGAGCACATGCTGAGTGGTGAGTACATCGAGGACGTGGAGATCTTTACTAATATGGCTTATTTCTACACCATGCACTGGCAGCCATCAGACTGGGAATACACGAATAACCTGGCCTGGATTATCTATGAAAATGGTGTAAATAAAGCACAATTCGAAAAAGGAAAAGACATAGCGCTGCAGTCCATTGCCTCTGATGACAACTACTTTAATAATGATACAGCGGCGGCCTTATTTTACATGCTGGCAGATAAAGATCAAGCAATGAAATATGCAAAGAAGGCCTTAGCGCAGAGTGAGGCAGCTGGGTTGGATAGTGGATCGACGCAGACCTTGATACAGATGATAGAGGGCCTATAGGTCAAGACTACATTAGAAAGAATAGGAAATTTACAAACGAGGTTCCGATCAGAATTTCGGGCAAAAGAAATTATCATTTTCGTATTCGCCGGTGTACGTAAATGATAGTTCGAAGATGCCTTGATTGCGAAAGCCATTCTGGATGCCCTTGACACCAAATTCATAACTGAATCCGATGAGCTTGCCGCTTAGATCCAGGCCGAGAGATAGTATGGCAGACTCTACACTTAATGCATCGAGATCATTCACCATTCTGATGCCTCCACCGATGATAAAGGAGCTAGATTCTTGGTTTGCTAATTCACGTTTGAAATTACTGCCGATCATCAGCTGCTGATGTGGGCCTTGCTTCACGTACACGGCTCTGGGTATGATCGTCCAGTTACTGGCAGTGGCTAAAGAAAATCCACCGTGCACTTGAATTTTGCGGAACAGATTTTCATTGATTTCGAAGACTCCGACAGTGGTAGAGGTATTGCGAAAGAAGGTGATTCTGGGTGATCCGATGTGATACAGAGAGCCACCAGCGAATACATCGAAGCCCTTAAATGGCGTAATCCGATAGTGTAGCCCCATAGAAAAGTCCACAAAGCCGAAATTATTAGCGGGCAGGATCTCCCCACTGGCATCAGTATATCCATCTATCCCATTGAATTCATCTTGAAAATTTAGGTTTTCGTAGTTGATGTTTCGCTGATTGACAGCGGCTTGTATGCCGAAGCTGAGGTATTGGTTCAGTCGCTGATCCAATGATTTGTGAAATGCAGCTGAGAGACCCAGCTGATTCGTGGAGTATGATATCAGTCCCACCTTATCGCTGGTAAAAGCGATGCCGACACCGACGTAGTCCTTGCTATTGCGCTCTTTACTCTTCAAGGCAAAGCGACTGTCGCCTGTCAGAGAGAAAGTAGAAAAGGGCTTGTCCACTAATGATCGCCACTGATCTCTGTAGATGCCCGATAGCCGATAATTGCCGTCTATCAGGCCAGACATGGCCGGATTTAGCGTTAGCGGTGATGCATATGCCTGATAAAACTGGGCATCTTGCGCTTGCAGCGCTTGCGAGATCACGACTATGAGCACTACGATCACACATTCAATCTTCTCCTTCATATATGCCTGCAAATATACTGTTGTTTAGTGATCATAAGATTACTAATGATTCTTACAGTTCTTTAGTATTTTTGAAGGCACTAATTTTTAAGATTGAAGAGGCGAGATATAGGTAAGTATGGTATATGTAGTCTGAGCGCTATCCCAGTACGGATGAAGCCAGACCGGTCATCCACACTACTGACCCAGATTCTCTTCGGCGAATATGTAGAAGTGCTCAGTGTAAAGAACAAGCACTGGATTAAGGTCATCTGCCTGTATGATCAGGTGGTCGGCTGGGTAGACCCAAAGCAGATCCTGTTTTTATCCACTGACTTTGATCCTGCAGTCAGCATCGATTATGGTGTCTCTTTAGAGGTAGTCCAGCCAGCTTATCACAAGGATTATTCGATTCCGATTCCGATCGCATCATCACTCCCTTATTTTGATGGGATATCATTCTATCTGGATAAGAAAAAGTTTAGCTTCAGTGGTCAGGCCATTCGACAGACGGATGACTTGGTACACCCCGATCTGTTTATCAAGGTCTTACGCCGCTTTTTGACTGCTCCAGAGTCTGCAGGCGGTCGCACGGTCTTTGGTCTTGACAGCAGTGCAATGGTGCAGCTGATCTTTAAAATTTTCCATATAGCGCTCCCCAGATTGGCGCAGCATCAGATCGAATTTGGCCGAGCGATATCATTTCACCACGAGATGGCGCTGGGTGATCTGGCCTTTTTTGAAAATAAGCAGGGCTTGATCAATCATGTCGGTATCGTCTACGGGCCAAAGAAAATCATTCATATACATGGTCATGCTAGAATAGATAAATTAGATCAAAACGGTATTTTTAACATTGATGAGCGTCGCTACACGCATAAACTCAGGATCATCCAGCGCATGGATCATTTTATAGATTTTGATATTTTAGGCGCACTACATGATAGCTAATCATCGTATATGAGTCATAGATAATCAAGAGACCCAAGTGGATGATTAAACTTAGTTATTTGCTGACAGGCATTCAGTTATAAAATTTAAATACATGAAGCAGTACACCAGTATCATCGATTCTCAAGACTTGGCAGCAGCCCTGTCGAATTCGGATAGTCTCGTCATCATTGACACCAGATTCAATCTGAAAGATCAAGCGTGGGGTAGGGCTGAGTATACGAGCGGACACATCCCTGGTGCAGTATATGCTGACTTAGATCACGACCTTTCAAGTGAGATTATCCCCGGTGTCACTGGTCGGCACCCGTGGCCGGAGCGAGAGGCGATCAGGGACTTATTCGCCTCCTGGGGTGTGCAAGAAGACAGCCAGATCGTAGCTTATGATCAGAGTCATGGTGGTATAGCAGCGCGTGTGTGGGCCATGGCTAGATACATCGGGATTGATACAGTCTGTATCCTGAATGGTGGCTGGCAAGAATGGGCACGCCTACAGCTGCCAGCCAGTACATCCGCAGCCGATCCTAAGCCCTCAGATCTGCAGCTCAAATCTCCACTCTTAGACATCGTCTCTGTAGAAGAACTTACAGCACTCTCGCCGCTCATTGATGCCAGGACTGCAGCGCGTTATCAGGGTATATCAGAACCAATAGACCCCATCGCTGGACACATACCTGGTGCGATAAATATGCCTTTCTTGGATAATCTGACAGAGTCTCTGCTTTGGAAATCTCGAGAAGAAGTAGCCAAGCGATTTAATCACCTAGTGATAGCTGATGCTGTGGGCGTATACTGTGGATCAGGAGTGACAGCATGTCATAATCTGGTAGCAATGGAATATGCCGGAGTAGATGTGAATGAAAAGCTGTACCCCGGCTCATGGAGTGAGTACATCACTGACCCTAAGAGAGAGGTGCGCTTAGGTAAAATGCCCTGACAGGAGGCATTATAGCGGTTTTTAATAGGACTATTTGATGCTGATTGACCAGATCCTTAGGTATCCTCTTCTACTCTGAGCTTAGCCAGATCAGAATTCTTAAGTAGTATGCCAGTGTATTTTTCAGGGAACATCCGTACGAGGCGATCGGCTTTTTTAGCATCTGGGCCAACCATGATTCTTTCTTTTTTCGACTTGATGCCAGAGATGATGATGTCAGCCGCTTTCTCAGGACTGGTAATGAAGGCCTTTTCGATTTCGGCTAATTGCTGGTCATCCTGCTGGGCCATTTGCTCCTCCATGCCGACTGCTACTTTAGAGTCTCTGGCAATGTTGGTCTTGATGCCGCCTGGATGGATGGAGTGAATTTTTATATGAGGAGCTTCCACATGCATTTCCATACGCAGTGATTCGTTAAATCCTCTGATCGCGAATTTAGTAGTGCAATACGCCGCCTGATAAGCGATACCTGTAATTCCGAAGATGCTGGATACATTAGCGATAAACCCCTCTTCTTGCTTTTTGATGGTGGGTAGAAATGCCTTAGAACCGTAGACCATACCCCAGAAGTTGATGCCAAAGATCCAGTCAAAATCTTCATAGGACAAGCGATTCACACTGACGGCACCTAGTGCGACGCCTGCGTTATTGATACACCCGTCTACCTGACCAAAACGCTGTAGTACATCTTCTGAAAACTGATAGAAAGCCTCTCGATCTGCTACATCGAATACCTTAGATAGGTGAGGGATGTCTTGATTAGGGAGCATGCTGATGGTCTCTTGCAGGCTCTTGGCATTATAATCATTCAGAGCCAGCCGAGCTCCAGCTGCATTTAGTTTCACGGCCAAGGATCTACCTATCCCTGAACCTACGCCAGTGATCGATATCACTTTATCTTTGAATTGCTTCATGTGTTTAGATTTTAATACGAAATGCCATTCAGCGCACATTTGAGCTTAGCCATCCATTTGGAGTCTCAAGTGTCTACATCATTCATGTTTCATCCGCTTTAAAGATAGGAATCAAATGCTAAGCCGTATAGAACTTGTCAATTCATTCTGAATGAATTACTAAGCCAATCAACACAGGGATTGCTAAGCCCGTCAGGGATTGGTAAGCCATGACTAAGTAAAAACTGAACGGTATTAGATTATATTTTGAATTGAGGCCAAGCTTCAGCTCAGCGATCTCTAAGGAGCTCACCGATTTCGGCACTGCTGCCATAAAATAATCAGTCCATCGTGAATTACTAAGCTAATCAACACTGGGATTGCTAAGCCCTTTAGGGATTGGTAAGCCATGACTAAGTAGAAACTGAACGGCAATAAAATTTTATATCTTGAATTGAGCGCCACGCTTCAGCTCAGCGATCTCTAAGGAGCTCACCGATCTCGGTACTGCTGCCATAAAATAATCAGTCCATCGTGAATTACTAAGCCAATCAATACTGGGATTGCTAAGCCCGTCAGGGATTGGTAAGCCATGATTAAGTCATAACTGAACGGTAATAAAATTATATCTTGAATCGAGGCCACGCTTTAGCTCAGCGATCTCTAAGGAGCTCACCGATCTCAGCACTGCTGCCATAAAATAATCAGTCCATCGTGAATTACTAAGCCAATCAACACTGGAATTGCTAAGCCGTCAGGGATTGGTACGCCATGACTGAGTAAAAACTGAACGGCAATAAAATTATATCTTGAATTGAGCGCCACGCTTTAGCTCAGCGATCTCTAAGGAGCTCACCGATCTTGGCACTTTGAATCAGAGTGGCCTAAGCGGCACGATAGCTCTGCCATGAAATGACCTTGTCTTTATTTTGGACTGGAGTTCTGGTAGATTGTCTGCGGTCACTTTTCCTGCGGCGATGATCTCTAGTTTTCCCTCAGTTGCTTCGATCATGTTGTTGATGTGAGTCAGGCCATCGGCGGCAGTGAGTCTACCACCTGAGGTGAGGATAGCATCCACAGACTTGATGCCTGCGATCACCTTGGCGCTCTCTATGGGGTCGAGTGTGAAGTCGATCGCTTTGTGAAAAGTCACATTGAGTGGTTTGGCTAGTTCAGCGAGGCTGGCCGTATTTTCGAAGTCGACTGTATTTTGATAATTGAGTGCGCCGAAGACGATGCCATACACGCCGAGGTCTTTCATCGTACAGACAGAGGCTGACATTTTGATGAGTTCTTTTTGAGTGTATCTGAAGTGGCTTTGTCTGGGTCTGATCATGACCTTGACGGGGATCGAGACCCGATCGAGTACTTCCTTGACGACATCAATGGCGGGGGTTAATCCATCCACTTCCAGATGACTGCACAGTTCTAGTCTATTGGCACCGTTTTGCTCGGCCAGGACGGCCTCAGATGCATTCTCTACACAAGCTTCAATAATCACTTTAGCTATATTAATTTTTCCAATTGATGCTCCCCTTGAGTCCACGTGGCGTATCCATGCAGTCGAGTTTTCCTTTTTTGATACCAGTGAATTTAATGTCGGTATTGGGGAGATCATTAACATTGAACGATTCACAAGACTTGACTTCATCTCCGCGCATGAATACCCAAGAAGGATTACCAGGAAATGAATCGGAGTTGCCTATGATGACATTAAGCATCAGCACGAGATCCACGGCACTGACGCTGTTGGACTCATCGACATCGGCAGCTATGATATTCTCGGGACACGGTTCCACCAGATCCAAGACAATGCGCTGGGCACGGAATATTTGGACGGCTGACAGCCCCTCAGCTGATGGAGCATCCAGGGATACACAGACTTCTACTTCATCATCGACATTATCCAGTGTCTCTACGGTATATTGCAGGAAGGCAGATTGTTTAATGGTACTTTGGCCACTTTCAGATGTGATTGTGACGTCCGCATCAGTCAGAGTATTACCATCTGTATCTTCTACTTGTAGGTTCATCTGCCGACTTACGATTTGAGCCTCATTTGGATTGCCAGCTTCGATGGTCTTATTGGTGACATACATAATAATACCGCCTCCTACTGCCCCAGCGGAATTACGATAGATGGCTAAGTGGGCCATTCCATCGTCATCTATACGCAGCGAAGTCAATCCTCCTAATCCCGCGGACTGGGCATTAGAATCCATGACTGTATCGATCCACCAGTCTGTACCATTGACAGAGAAAGCCATTTTGACTTCATCTCTATCAGAATAAGCTAGGTAATCGGTATCGTTTTTTCTGATCAGGCTTACGACATTTCTAGCGCTGCCTTGTTCAAGGCTATTAAGTGTATCTACTACGGAAAATTCCCAGCCTAAACTGGCTCTGTGGGCGACTTCGACTGTACCACTGACATCATTAATCCTTCTGTAAAAAGCAACCTTGACATCGCCGTCATCTGTGATGGCTAAAGAAGGATATCTGCCTCCGCTTGAAATGAGCTCGGTACTCCAGCTGCCATTAGATCTGGTGGCCATCATGAGTTCATCCGTGGAGCTCTTGTAGCCGACAGCGTACACTATGCCATTAAGGACTCGGATGTCTGTGGCAAATCGATAGGTGGTGTTGCCAATCCCTACATTTTCCACTACCCAATTTCCACCGGATTGGTAGGCATATTCTAAATCAGAATTAGGATCCACAGATAAGAGATGCAAATTTCCATCTTCATCAATATCCATCGAATTGTCCCAGCCATCATGTCCTGGCGACTCCACGAATTCTATATCCCAGCCTGTGGTGGTCTCTCGTGCTAGTGCATACTCACCTCCATTTTCATCATGATCGTGGTAGCCGATCAAGCCCTGATTATCGCTATCAAACGCTAAGTCGATGGGCGCATAGAAATAGCCTTCATCGACCAGCGTAGATTCGAATTTGTCACCATTTAATCGAGCAATTTTTACAAATCCAGGATCAGATTCGTCTACGAAGGCAATGTGAGGGATACCATTATTATCAAAGGCCAGACTTGGCTTGATGCCTTCATCGACATCGATGATTGTCCACTTATTGTCTGAGCTATTGTTGCCATTGTCAGGATTCTGACCACCATCGGGATTATCTCCACCGTCAGGATTATCTCCACCATCAGGATTCTGACCGCCGTCTGGATTGTCACCGCCGTCAGGGTTTTCTCCGCCGTCAGGGTTTTCTCCGTTACCTGGATTATCACCACCATCCATACCGCCCATGTCCTGCTCTTCAAGTTTGGCAGCGCCCCAGAGCTCATTCGCAGTGGTGCACTGGACGATCACATAATCATAATCTTCAATATCTACGTCGCTGGGCACGGCGAACGTCAAAGGGCCATTGATCGGTGTGTTCATCCTCGATCCTTGGTCCAGCGGTGCGTCACTAATCTTTATGTCTTCTGACGAATCATAATCTCCATCAGCAGATAAAAATACCTCGAGACGGATGCCTTGTACGGTCTCGAAGTTGTCTTCAAAATTGACAGCTTTTTCTGTGCTGCTTGTTTCTGTGTAGGTAGCTGTACCGCTGATCGGATAGATAGCACTGTGTTGGACAAACTCTCCCGTTCTGGTGGTTTGAGCATTTGCAGTCAGACAGAAGCAAAGACTGACTATTGCCGCTATTAGGGTTATTCTCATATGCATATGTATTCTAACAATCGTAATATCACAAAGTTATTGCTTTCAACTCTTATATTCCCGAATCAGGTCAATGAAAGCTTAACAAGGACACTTTTCAGAGCAATTATTTTTACGTTTAGAAATCCTTCCACGGATAAGATCACGCAGATCTTAGGCTAATACGATGACTATGACTTACAGAATTATTTTGATTTTTTGATGTATTGCGGCTTCATCCTTTGCTATAGGCGATCTGAACTTTGGACTTATTTAGTAGTGGAGATCCAGATAGTGTAGATCCAGACAGTGGAGATGCTGGATTTATAGTCCTGAATTATGAGGGGCTTTTTCTGTTGATATGTTCCTGCTGCTTCATTTAGCGCAGCTCGCTATGGTGGTTTTGAAGAGGATGCACCCTAGGGGTCAGCTGCTGCTGACAGGGTGGAGTCTCTCATAAAGTCTGACCTTAGCATCACTGTTGTAGATGCTAGCGGTAGTTCTGTAGAGAATGCTACTATTGAGCTTTGCAACAGAGATTCACTTAATGGTAGTTATTTTTTATAATCGACTGAATAGTCTAAGCTACCTTCAGATCTGGATAAGAATACGACACTGACGATCAAGATCAATAGCGATAGAGCAATCAGGCCCCACTCACTCATGGTAGGTATATTAGTATCTGGGCACTGAGCAGCAGGCCCATCTGAGTACGTGAAAATGACCTCGCACTCTTCTAAAAAGGTGGCTTCTATATCACCGGGACAAGGTGAGCCATCAAAGGTGATGCAAAAGCCGCCAAATCCAAAAATGAAATTACCAGCACAATCATATACTTGATTGCCCTGATCAGCAATGATGCAAGATCCTCCTCTGACCACAATGACTGATTGGCCCTTATAGTCACATTGAGTGATGACATCGCGAGGTACACATCCTCCTATGGAAGGATTATTATTGGGATCAAGGAGGTCAAACATGATTTGATCTAACCAGCCTAACTGTTCACATTGATAATTGGCGCAGTTGAGCTGACTGAAAGCAGATGAACATGTAAAAACTAAGAATAAAATGGTGGACAGTAATTTCATGCTTTGTGAGATTTGCGCTATAAAAATATATGAATGATAGTCTACTGATCAGTATCGGCACGTGACTGCTCAAAGCTGCTCAATATTCTTTTATATAAATATAAGTAATAATGCTACACTATTATTCCCATCAGATGACGGTTATAATCTGCTGTAAGCTTAGGGCATCCTCAGCCAGCCCAATACATCATGCTCCGCGACGGTGATGATGTCATTGTAGACGACGATTTTGTAAGTGTCGCGGGTCTTTTTCCCATAGTTTTGTTGCATCATTTCCAGCTCGTCGCTGTCTACGCGAGAGACGATACCGCAGTGGCCATATGGATTTTCTGCATTGCCATTCAGGACTAACAGGTCACCCTGCTGAGGCCATGAGTATCTGACATTTCTGTACTGCATCAAGCCTCGCTTTTCGTTATAGGCGATGTCCTCCAAACTTTCGTCAAAGAGGTCTTTAGCATGACCATAGGCATTCGGCATTTTATGATTGTACTTTACGTAGTAGAATCGCTTCACATATTCGACACATTGCCACTTTAGGCCGAGATTATAGCCTTCAGGTGTCTTATGTCTGCCATGGACATCACCGATCTTACCATTGTAGAATACGGGGACGCCCTGATAGCTATCGATGACTTCTCCTGGCTGTGGCTTTGTCAGTGTCGTCATTGATATCAAGAGAAGTAAGAATAGCTTGTACATTGAGTCTGTATGTATCGGAGCCTAAAAGTATTATTTGTATTCTAAAGTATTGTAGTAAAGGCCAATAGATTGCGGGACATCCGTCTACAAATTGTACAGTCGAATGATCGCTTGAGTAGGTGTACCCAGTCGCATTGAGGCTGACTAATTCCCATGAGCCGATCATCTCATCTGTGTCATCTCCGCATGAATATGCTATAAATGAAGCAACAAGAAGCAATTTAGCTTACAGCCGTGATCTATATTTTTTTGCTTGGATTCGCTTTTGTACATCACATGCTCAATTATTATAAGTGAATGGTTTAATTAATTGGATTAGACAGAGTATTATCGTTTGTGCGAGCCGAGATTCCGTTTTTTAAATTATTTTTAAAATTAGTTGTTATTGGGTGTGATGTTATTTAGTCTAATTATCTCAAAATCAGATGATTAGACAAATTAATCTTTATGCCATTAGAATAGGTGCTTATGAAAGAAATCGTCATCATAGATGGATATGTAGCAAATCCTGGTGATCTAAATTGGGATGCTGTAGCAGCTCAAGGAAACCTTACTGTATATGACAGAACTTCCGCAACAGAATTCTATGAGCGGGCGGCAACTGCAGAAATTTTAGTCGTTAATAAATTCAAGATTGATCGAGAAAAACTAACCAAACTTAAGCAGTTAAAGTGTATTTGCCTCTTAGCGACTGGTTATAACAACATTGATATCAGTGCTACGAAAGAACTTGGTATCACAGTATGCAATGCTGTGGGATACAGCAGTGCTTCTGTCGCCCAGCATGTGTTTGCTCTCATATTAGCTGTGATCAATCAAGTGGAAAAAACTAGTAATGGAGTCAAGATGGGAGAGTGGAGTGATTCTCGAGATTGGTGTTACTATCCTGAATCATTAGTAGAGCTATCAGCTAAGACACTTGGCATATATGGATTAGGCAGAATAGGAGTGGCTGTCGCTAAGATCGGTCAAGCATTTGGTATGCATGTCATCGGGACGAAGCAATCCATAAAAAGTGGTATGGTTCAGGACATCAAAATTGTCGATGAAGATGAGCTGATCAGTCAGAGTGATATCATCAGTCTACATGCTCCACTCACTGATGAGACATTTGAGTTTTTTGATGCAGATCAGTTCAATCGTATGAAAAGGACGGCTTATATCATGAATACAGGTAGAGGCGGACTTATTGCAGAACAAGATCTGTATCATGCACTTGAAACTGGAGAAATAGCAGGAGCAGGTCTGGATGTGCTGTCTGAAGAGCCGCCACCTGAAGAGCACATTCTGCTGAAAGCTAAGAATTGCATCATCACGCCTCACCAAGCTTGGGCGACAAGAGAATCAAGGCAGAGACTTATTGATATCACTGCTGCTAATATTGCGGCTTATAAAAAGGGAGATCCGATGAATGTGGTGGACATCTCTTAGATGATCAATAGCTCGTATTAGTATCGTTTTCATCAATTGATAACCTTAATATTTAATCCTTTTGAAATGACCTCGTCACACAATTCTAATAAGATAGGACTCAATCTTCAATATGGTCCGTAGAGCTCTCGTGAAAATAGAAGATTGCATGACTCATTGAAACACCTGAGCGCGATCTTGAATTGAGATGTCAGAAATAGTCATTTGACCTCGATTGCCTGATAGCTTGATGCTACCATATTCTTGGTAGTCCAGCCAGGGTATCTGAAATCTGGGAGCTTCGTCATCGGCATCAGCATAGAAATCCCACTGTGTCACCAAGTTGGTGCTTTGATCCACATAGACCAAGTATTTGTTGTCTGGAGTCACTCCCACATTAGAGAACGTCAGAGAGAGAATCTCGGCGTCAGCACCCAGCTGTGTCTGGCCCTGCCCGACATACTTTAGCGTGACCCCTGAATCCTGGAGCTTGAAGGGGAAGACTACCCAGTAAGAGTCATTCACCCACCATTCGTAGCCTTTTTGGAGGTACTTACTGAGCGTGTCTTGCTGGACTTGTTGTTCTCCATTAAGCCATACTTCACCTTGTTTTGAGTTGATGTTCATTTTGATTTTGATGGGTTCTTTCTGAGCCTCTATGTAGACATTGCCTGATGGCTTATGCCAGATGTGCTTGCGAGAGCCGAAGAAATTCCAAGAGAGATACTCTGTGTCTCTGTATTGTTGCGCTCCACCACTGGCCTGGACCACGGCCTCTGCGATGTCCATGGCCTTTTGGTCCGATGCAGCAACATTGAAGTCCGCTGCCTTCAGTGATTCTGTACTGGCTGAGTGAGTCATGCTGGACTTACACCCGAAGCTCAGACTGAGCATTAATGAGAAGGTCAGAATGGTTAAATGCTTCATATCTATGGCTTTATTTTAAGTGTTGCGTGGGAATAAGAGCTATATTTGCAGTGAGGTCAATGATCTAAATTCATCGACTTTAGTATGCAAAATAACAAATAAAGCCATGTTTGATAGTTTAAGCGAACGATTAGAGGGAGCCTTTAAGAACCTGAAGGGCGAAGCTAAGTTGACAGAAATTAACATTGCCACCTCGATCAAGGAGATCAGGAGAGCTCTCGTAGGTGCCGATGTGAATTATAAGATAGCCAAAGAATTCACTGATAACGTCAAGGAAAAAGCCCTAGGCAGTGAGAATGTATTAAATGCCGTCAAGCCAGGAGAGCTGATGGTAAAGATCGTGATGGATGAGATGGTCTCGCTCATGGGTGGTCAGGCTGCTGGAATCAATATCAAAGGTAAGCCGGGAGTCGTCCTCATCTCAGGACTACAGGGATCTGGTAAGACGACCTTCACTGGCAAGCTGGCCAAATTTCTCAAAGAAAAGAAAAATAAGAAAGTCCTACTCGTCGCCTGTGATGTCTATCGTCCTGCAGCCATTGATCAGCTCACCGTGCTTGCAGAAGCTGTCGGTGTCAAAATATATAAGGAAGTAGAAAATAAAAATCCAGTAGAGATCGCACAGAATGCCATCGCCCATGCGCTGGAGAACAGCTGCGATGTGGTCATCGTGGATACTGCAGGCCGTCTTGCGGTGGATGAGGAGATGATGAATGAGATCGAAGCCATCAAGAATGGAATTGATCCTACGGAGACGCTCTTTGTCGTAGATGCGATGACAGGTCAAGATGCGGTGAATACGGCCAAAGCATTCAATGAGCGCATCAACTATGATGGTGTAGTCCTCACGAAACTGGATGGTGATACCAGAGGTGGTGCTGCCTTGACGGTAAAATACACCGTCGGCAAGCCGATCAAATTCGTCAGTACGGGCGAGACTCTCGATACGCTGGATGTATTCTATCCAGAACGGATGGCGCAGCGGATCCTGGGCATGGGGGATATCGTCTCCTTCGTAGAGAAAGCACAGGAGCAGTTCGATGAGAAGGAAGCGAAACGCTTAGAGAAGAAGATAAAGAAAAATAAGTTTGACTTCAATGATTTCGTCGGGCAGCTGAATCAGATCCGGAAAATGGGAGATCTCAAGTCCTTGATGGGCATGATCCCTGGGATGAGTAAGATGACCAAAAATTTGGATATTGACGATAAGGCTTTTAATAAGGTAGAGGCCATTATCCAATCTATGACAATAGAAGAAAGAGGGAAGCCAGAACTGCTCAATATGAGCCGCAAGCGCAGGATCGCCAAAGGCTGTGGCCAGAATATCCACGAGATTAACATGTTCATCAAGCAGTTCGATCAGATGCGTAAGATGATGCACATGATGAGTAAAGGTAATAACATGGAGCGGATGATGCAGCAGATGCAGAGCCAGAATCCGAATGCGTTCAAGTAGATCTTGTTCGTTAATGCGTGCTACACTAAGTCAAGTTCTAATTCTATTTTCTCACCACCTGAGCTAAATGAAAGATAAGCGCTGTTCATTCTGCGATCAAGCTTGGTCTATAGATCATCTGCTCTATAAGAATGATGATATAATCGCCTATCTATATATTGATCCTATTTCAGACGGTCATCATTCTGATCCTGTCGACTGCACATTATTTAGATATGGACGATCTACCTACCAAGATACTTTCCCAGATTCTATCTTTTGCTCAGCAGTACATACGTATTTTGAAAGAGATAATGCATGCACCTGGCTGGAGGCGTTTATAATGACATTAACCATTTTCACCTGCATGTATTTCCTATATATGGTGAAAAGCAATTCAATTGGACATATCAAGATGAGCTAGTATCAGACAATCTCGAATTTGATTTATTGAAAAGCAAGCTCCGATCATTGCTGGCTGATTTTAAAATGTAAGGCTAAAAGAGTCTACACTTCACGATACTTCTTGTTTATGTTTTAGAAAGCAGTCGGACAATTTCATTGTGTCCATAGTTCGTCGCATAAGAGAGTGCAGTATCCTGATTTACATTTTTAATTTCGACATCAGCACCGCTCGACAGTAGTAAGGATGCTAGCTCGAGATCACCCTTAAAGCATACGCCCATCAGTGCTGTATTGCCGGCTGCATCCCGAGCATTCACGTCAGCACCTTGGTCCAAGAGATAGGCTGCAATCTCTCGTTGACTCAGATAGCAGGCCATGATGAGTGGGGTAAATCCTCTTTGGTCCGTTCGAGAGATAGAGGCTGCGTCTTCCGAGACAATTGCTTTGATCTCCGTTAGCCTACCTTCTTTGATGTGATCGAATAAGTTCATATGGCGTGATGTTATGGAGCTGTAAGATAAACACTTGATATACAATGTGAAGTGCCTTGTCACAGTAATTACTGGTTGCTTTTAGATACCATCTTCGATGGCTTTGTTCTTTCTGACCATCAATGTTGAGTCAGTTTTGTCCTACAAGAAGTCAGATTAAAACAGCTTGACTGAGGAGGTTTTTTAACAATTCATAGCAAGTATTGTTAAATTGGATATGTATAACACCAAAGATGGAAGATTTTGCGTCAATATATAGATATGTATTCCCAGCTTTATTTACTAACAACTAATACAAAAACACATATTACTTATGAAGAAATTAGTTTTATTTGCCTCTTTAAGCATCCTCTTGCTGTTAATAGCATGCTCCCCTAAGACATCTGGGGTAGCCGAGGATATGAGTGCTAAGGCACCACCACCACCACCACCTGCACCCAGTGTAGAGACTGTGGCAGAAAGCTCCTTGGTGAAATCCACCATTCCTGTCGATGACCGTGTGACCATGGGCACCCTGGATAATGGGATCAAGTACTACATCCAAAAAAATCAGAAGCCTGAGAACAGAGCGGAGCTGAGGCTCGCTGTCAATGCTGGATCCATACTAGAAGACGAGGACCAGTTAGGTCTGGCTCACTTTGTAGAGCACATGGCATTTAATGGGACTGAGAATTTTGAGAAATCAGAGCTTGTCGATTACCTCGAAAGTGTCGGGACTCGATTCGGCCCTGACCTGAATGCTTACACCTCTTTCGATGAGACGGTATACATGCTACAGGTCAGAACGGACAGCACAGAATTATTTGACAAGGGGATGCTGATCATCAAGGACTGGGCCAGTGGAATCACCTTTGATCACGAAGAAATAGATAAAGAGCGAGGTGTCGTCGAGTCAGAATGGAGGACCCGCCTGAGCCCTGATCAGCGCATGCAGAATGAGACCTTCCCCGTGATGTATCATAACTCAAGATACGCTGAGCGGCTGCCGATAGGCGATCCAGACATCATTAATAATGCTGACTACGAGACAGTGAAGAGGTTTTACAAGGACTGGTATAGACCAGATCTGATGGCAGTGGTCGTCGTAGGTGATGTGGACGTAGCTGACGTAGAGGGGCAGATCAAAACTCTCTTTGGAAGTATAGCAGAGCACCCTAATCCAAGAGACAGAGAGACATACGATGTGCCCATGCACGATGAGACACTGGTCAAGGTGGTCTCAGATGCTGAAGCATCATTCACGAATGTATCTCTGATGTATAAGCACGATCAGGTAAAGACAGAATCCATGGAAGATATGAGATCCTCCGTCGTAAGAAGAGCTTATAATGGGATGCTTAATGCGAGACTATCGGAGCTTACTAAGTCAGCAGATCCTCCATTTATCTATTCCTATACAGGATACAGCCGAGATGTGGGAGACATTGACAGCTACTCTTCATTCGCTATGGCACCAGAGGGTAAGGCTGAGGCGGCCTTAGAGGCGCTTATGACAGAGAATAAGAGAGTGCTGGACCATGGCTTCACTGCATCAGAGCTGGAGCGACAGAAGGCAGATATGATGGAGTCCGCAGAGCGAGCCGTCAAAGAGATGGATAAGACTGACTCAGGTCGATTAGCCATGAGGTATGTCTACCACTATTTAGATGAAAATCCCATCCCATCACCTACAGCATCGCTGGACATGATGGAGAAGTTTCTGCCTACCATCATGGTATCTGAGATCAATGCGCTCTCTGATGACTTTATCAAAGATGATAGCCGCGTGGTCATCATATCAGGACCACTCAAAGAAGAGACGCCACTACCAGAAGAAGCGGCGGTAAGAGCCCTAGTCGACAAAGTATCTAAGATGGAAGTAGAAGCATATGAAGACGACGTAGCTACAACGCCCTTCTTCGCGGAAGAGCTGGTGGAGAAAGAGATCGTGGAGACGGAGATGTACGATGCGCCGGAGATCAAATACTTGAAGCTGGAGAATGGGGTGCAGGTATACCTCAAAAAGACGGACTTCAAAAATGATGAAGTGCTGATGGGTGCCACCAGTGACGGCGGTACATCTCTATATTCGGATGAAGACTACCAGAATGGATCCAATGCCACTCAGATCAGCACCGAGTCAGGCATAGCGACTTTCACCAGTACGCAGCTGGAAAAAATGATGGCTGGTAAGAATGTCAGAGTCAGTCCTTATATCGGCTCGCTGAGCGAGGGCATGAGTGGATCAGCTTCACCTGATGATATGGAGATCATGTTTCAGATGATCTACTTGTATTTTAATAATCCAAGGTTTGATGAAGAAGCATTTAACTCTTATGTGAATAAGCAGAAAGGCATCTATAAGAACCTGATGTCTAATCCACAGTATTTCTTCAGTGACTATGTGATGAAGAAGAAATATAATAATCACCCCAGGATGGGATGGCCGAGTGAAGAGAGCCTGGACGAGCTTACCCTAACCGATGCGAAGCGTATCTATCATGAGCGATTTGCTGATGCATCTGACTTCGTCTTTTCATTTGTCGGTAATTATGATGAGGCTCAGATGGAGGGTTTTATCAAAAAATATTTAGGCAATCTGCCTGCGATCGATCGTGATGAAGAATGGAAAGATCTGGGCATCAAGGTGCAGGATGGTGTGATGAAAGACCGATTCAAAATGGGTAAAGCACCGAAGACTAATGTACAGATGTATTTCCATGGGCCATTCGAGTATACTCCAGAGAATAGCTATCAGATGAGCTCTATGCTGGCCTATATGAGGATTAAGCTGAGAGAGGCACTGAGAGAAGATAAGGGTGGGGTGTATGGCGTTAGGCTCTTCGGAGGAGGCTCTAAGAAACCTAGAGAACAGTACAGCATCACAATCTCTTTCAACAGTGATCCTGACAAGACGGATGAGCTGATCGAAGAAGCGAAGAAAGTGATACAGCAAGCGGTGGATGCAGCTCCATCTGATCTGGATATGACTAAGGTGAAAGAGACGCAGAAGCAGGGTAGAGTCAAGAATCTGAAAGAGAATCGGTTCTGGCAAGGCCAGATCATGAGACGACAGGAAGATGGTAAGGACTTTGACAAAATCCTGATGGATAGCTATGAGAGCAAGGTAGATGGGCTGACTGCTGAGCAGATCAGAGCTGCGGCTGCCTCATACTTCAATTATGATCGATACATGGAGTTTGTCATGGAGCCCGAGGAGCAAGTAGAGAATTAGTAGAAAGGATATTTCAATTCAAAATAAAAGTGCGAGGTGATCTTATGATTCATCTCGCATTTTTTATTTGTCATAGCTAGGTATCGGCGACTTATAATCACCGTCATGTGGTGATATAGAGCTAAGGTTAGCCACAGGGCTTGGTAAAGATCTTACTTTGAGGTCAGGTGTTCTCGCTGGTCCCACTGGTATACATAGATTACGTGGGCTATTATCTCATTGAATGCATGAAAATCAAGGGGCAAAACCAGACGCAGAAATTAGAGTAATGTAGGATCTAAATGAAGAGGTCATGTCGACTTGAAGAGTAGCTTGAGGTAATCAATAATGTGAAAGTCTATACTCGATAATCGACTAAGAGATAGCTTAATTTTTTGAAGCCGTATTGTTGCTTTTAAAATGAGTAGATGAATCGGGCTGATTTGTACTGGAGAGTATTGTTCACCAAGGAGTAAAAAAAAAAGGGATTGAGATTCACTTTTGATCTCGATCCCCTTTGCTGTTATATTACAATCTGATTCAACTAGAATCCTAAGGTTTTGTTACCCTTCCTTGCCGGAGGAGTATAAGCCGGCTCTGGTGTAGGTTCTGGAATGACTTCCTTCACTTCTTCCACCACGCTTTCTACCACTTCTGCTGGTGTCTCTATGACTTCCTTCACTACAGGTGGGACGACTGCAGCAGTACCTGCTCCACATCCGCTACATCCTTTGAGGAAGTACCATAGAATTGCCAATAAGAGTAGTAGGCCCAAGAGCCACGGCCAGTATCTGAAACATCCGCCATTATCATCACCTCCACCTGTGGCAGCTGCTGCTGCGACGGGCTCTCTCTTTTTCGTTTCGACGACTTTCTTTTTCTCAGCCTTCTTAGGCGTTACATTTGTTTTCTTGACAACACTTGTCTTTTTCACAGCTGCAGCAGAAGCAGTCGCTGCGACGGCGGCAGCGGGTAGCCAGCCAGCAGCGCCATTCTTCATGGGGCATGATCTGGCTATCTCATGGCCTCCGGAAGAACGAAGTACGACATATTCCATGCCTCGCTTCTTCTCCACTTTATATCGATCTCGATTGTCTTTGTTCTTGATCACTGAGAGGATGCCATTGTCTCGATATTCAGCAGTCGTATAGCCTTCACTACGCAAGAATACTTTTCCGTTTTTAATGAGAGCGAAGTAGTGCTCCCCATTATCTGCCTTAAAAGTGATGAATCCAGGGTGCTTAGAAGATTTAGAATCTTTGATTCTGTCTTCATATTTGCTACACACGAGATAATCATCGTCTTCTCCTTTAGACTTAGCTGCCATACCCACGGCTCCTGCACCCACTGCTGCTGCAGTCGCCAGTGCAGCAGCTTTTTTCTTGGAGGCTGCCTCTTCGTCAGCTTTTCTTTTTGCATCCGCTGTTGCTTTAGCCCGAGCCTCTTCATCAGCTTTACGCTTGGCTTCTGCAGCTGCCTTCGCTTTGGCTTCTTCGTCTGCTTTACGCTTAGCTTCAGCTTCTGCTTTGGCTTTTGCCTCTTCGTCTGCTTTTCGTTTTGCTTCAGCTTCTGCTCTGGCTTTGGCTTCTTCGTCTGCTTTACGCTTAGCTTCAGCTTCTGCTTTGGCTTCTTCCTCCGCTTTACGTTTGGCCTCAGCTTCTGCTTTGGCTTCTTCGTCAGCTTTACGCTTCGCTTCTTCCTCTGCATTTTTCCTGGCCTCTTCTTCTGCTTTTCGTTTTGCTTCTGCATCAGCCTTGGCTTTGGCTTCTTCTTCTGCTTTCCTTTTAGCTTCCGCTTCAGCTCTTAGTCTTGCTTCTTCGTCCGCTTTAGCTTTCGCCTCTGCCTCAGCTTTGAGTCTGGCTTCTTCCTCTGCTTTTCGTTTCGCCTCTGCCTCAGCTCTCAGTCTTGCTTCTTCTTCAGCTTTTGCTTGCGCCTCTGCCTCAGCTTTGAGTCTGGCCTCTTCTTCAGCTTTCGCTTCTGCCTCAGCTCTCAGTCTTGCTTCTTCTTCAGCTTTGGCTTTGGCTTCTGCCTCAGCTTTGAGTCTGGCCTCTTCTTCGGCTTTTCGTCTCGCTTCCGCTTCTGCTCTTAACCTAGCTTCTTCTTCTGCTTTTCGCTTCGCTTCTGCTTCCGCTCTGAGTCTGGCTTCTTCAGCTGCCTTTGCTGCAGCTTCTTCCTCCGCCTTTCGCTTAGCGGCTTCTGCCGCTGCGTCGTCTGCTCCTCCGGCAGCCATAGCTCCCAGTCCCACAGCAGCGGCCGCTCCTATGCCAGCTGCAGCAGCTGTACGCTGCGCTTCTGTACCTAAGAATAGACCTACCGCCTCTTGCATATCGTCTTCCGTGCCATAGAAGAAACTCTTGGCCACGTTCTTTTGATCATCGTCTTTGAGGTAGAAGTAATATTTACCATTTCTGGTAGCTTTGCCCTCATAGTTCTTCTCATATGGGGCGTGGCTGATGGCTCGCTGCACAGCTGCCTCTGCTTCTGCTTGAGTCTCGTATCCGCGCACATCACTATTCATCATCAGGGTCTTATCCTCAGGACTCTTGAAGGTGAAGTAGTGTTTTCCATTACCACTTCTGAACACCTGATAGGTGATATCATTGAACAAGTAATTTCCATCAGAGAGATACACTTTCTCTGCTTTCGGCTTTTTAGGTGTCGTCCTCTTTTTTCTCTTCTTCTTAGGAGCATCATCACCTGCAGACGGCGGGGGTGCCGCTACGCCTATATTTGCCACGCGATTAGCCGCTACAAGATCGCCATCTCCAACACCAGCGCCTCCGCCTGTACCACTGAGGCGGCCGATAGCGGTGTTAGCATCACCTTCTGAGTTAAACCAGCGGCTGGTCGCTATCTCTTGATTGTTGCCCGCTCTTAGGTTAATAGAATATTTTCCATTAGCTAGTCCATTTACTTTATACCGATCGCGATTAGTCATGTTCTTTTCTACGCTCTTGATTCCGTTGTCACGAGAACCAGGGGATGAATAGCCTTCCGATATCAGATAGACGCTACCATCCACGTTGTAGGAGAAGTAGTGCTCTCCATCTGCTGAGAAGGAGTCGAATCCATTGGCTGCGCCACTACCGTTTTTTTCGTAAAACCCTAATGGTTTGTAGTCATCACTTTTGCCGTCAGATGCGTATGGTTTCATTGCCTCTTCGAGTGCGGCATTTCTGTCGCTCTGTGAGGTAAAGGCTTCACTTTCCATCTTCACCTGATCATTATTATCAATGATCTGGAAAAAAAACTTCTCTCCACGTTTAAATTTTCTTGTTTTCATGATAATCGCTGGTTTTATAAAGACATTTAATAGAATGAAAAATTATCTATTTGTTATGTGAAAAGAGAATAAAACACTGAATATTTCTCTTTTGTGGGTCTCATATTATGCTGCACGATAATATGAACGAATTTAAAGGGGCGTTTTAGTGGGGTTGAAGTCGATTTTATCTTTGGTTACAGCAAATCTCGACAACGGTGCTCTGCTATGTGTCTATCAGCTTTAGACTTATTTTGCAGTTCTCCCACGTAATTTAGATGAATAAGTTCTAATATTGTCACATTTTACAGCAGAACTTTCAGCATATATTGCTGTTTTATCCATATGTCTCGAAGATCCAGGGGTGCCAATACGACTAATGATGACCTTCCAAAGGTGAAACTCACGAAGGAACTCTTCCGAGAAGGCATTAAAATATTCAGGTACATCACGCCCTACAAGTGGTACTTCATCACAGGGCTCGTGCTACTATCGATTTCAAGCCTAATATTTTTAGCAATGCTCCGTGGTGCGGGGCTTATGGTGGATATTGCCCTCGACCAATCGCCATATGATATTTCGCTAAATCAGGTGGGAATTCTCCTTTTTGTGGTGTTCCTACTGCAGGGCGTTATATCATTCTTGAGGATCTATTTCTTCGCTATTGTGAGCGAAAAAGGGATCGCAGCTATCCGAGAAGACCTCTACAGCAAATTAATTACGCTTCCCATAGAATTTTTTGAAAAAAATCGTGTCGGAGAGCTGATTAGTCGGATTACTTCCGATGTAGAGAAGATGTACAGCGTCTTTTCCATCGTCTTAGCGGAGTTTTTGAGGCAGATTATTATGCTGGTGGGCGGTATCGCCTTCTTAGCCTATATCACCCCGAAGCTGTCCTTTATTATGTTGGCTACCTTTCCGATTATCGTGATCGGAGCCATGTTCTTCGGTAAGTTCATCAGGTCACTCTCTCGAAAGAGGCAGAAAGCTCTCGCTGAGACGAATGTGATCATGAATGAGACAGTCACTAACATCCAGTCGGTCAAGTCATTTACCAATGAAGCTTTCGAATCAAAGCGCTACTATGCTTCGATCCTGAATGTGGTCGACATCTCACTGAACTATGCGAAATCAAGAGGCGTTTTTGCTGCCTTTATCGTATCAATATTTTCGGGTGCAATCTTCTTCGTGATCTGGTCGGGTGCTAAGATGATTCAGACGCAAGAGCTGACCTCAGGTGAGTTGGTCAGCTTCGTATCGATTACAGCTGCCATTGGTGCTGCCATCGCTGGCCTTGGAAATTTCTACACAGAGCTCTTAGGCGCACTTGGTGCTACGGAGCGAGTGCGGGACATCATAGCCTCACCAGGCGAACTCTCTAACGTGGATAATGGCATCAGAACTTCGATTTACGGTAAAATAGAATTTAAGAATGTAGACTTCTTCTATCCCACCAGAAAGGACATCCAAGTTCTGAAAGACCTTAGCCTGACCATTGAGCCCGAAAAGAGTGTGGCGCTCGTCGGTGTCAGTGGCTCTGGAAAGTCGACTATCATGTCACTTCTCTTACGGTTTTATGAGTTGGACGGAGGAGAGATACTGGTGGATGGTAAGCCTATCTCAGATTTTGATCTACAGGCATACCGGCGTAACTTCTCTATCGTGCCACAGGACGCCATCCTCTTCGGTGGCACCATCAGAGATAACATTATGTATGGAGACTTAGAAGCTTCTGAGGATGATGTCATGCAAGCGGCCAAGAAGTCTAACTCATGGGACTTCATTTCCTCATTTCCAGATGGACTGGATACAATTGTGGGGGAGAGAGGTATCAAACTATCTGGAGGCCAACGACAGCGCATATCCATAGCACGTGCCATCTTGAAAGATCCAGCCATTCTGCTACTGGATGAAGCTACATCAGCACTGGACTCTGAGTCCGAGAGAGTGGTGCAGGACGCTCTGAATACCCTAATGGAGGGGAGGACATCGATTATCATAGCACATCGCCTCAGCACCATCAGAGATGTGGATAAGATATACGTGCTACAGGATGGACAGATCATCGAAAAGGGAAATCATGAAGAACTCATGAATATACCTAGTGGACGCTATAAAAATCAGGTGGAGATCAGTACGATGGAATAGAGTCCCACTAGTTGCTTACGACGCGAGTATCATGTCTTCTTTTTTCCTTCAAGTCTATTTGGTTGAGCTTTTTAGGATATTATGCAGCACCCTGATAAGGCAGAGTGACATGATGATTTTGCTGCTCGATAGACCACTCAATACTATTTCCACAAATAAGTTATTAATTATAGTTGCAACATTGTTGCATTTACCTATCTTTGCACTTCTCGACTTCAAAATCGTTGACTATGCATAGACTATTGTTTTTACCTGTTGCGCTACTATTTTTACTTTCCTCATGTAGTAAAGATGACCCTATCATTCCAAATGAGGAGGAGGTGATTACTACATTAATCTATAGCCTGACACCCGATTCAGGTGGAGCAGTAGTAGAGCTAAAGTTTGTAGATCTTGATGGTGAGGGCGGGGACGCTCCCGTAATCACGACCGCCGATCTGAACTCTAATACTTCCTACACGGGCAGTGTCAGACTTTTAAATGAGCAGCTCTCTCCAGCAGAGAATATTACGGCCGAGATTCAAGAAGAAGATGAAGACCATCAGTTCTTCTACCAATCTACGGTGGCGGGTATGATCATAAGCTACGATGATGTAGATGGAAATAATCAGCCAGTTGGCATAAGCACCATGCTCCAAACTGGAGACGCTGGCAGTGGTATGCTGACCATCACATTGAGGCATGAGCCTAATAAGTCGGCTTCTGGTGTTGTCATATCTGATCCCTCTAATGCTGGGGGTGAGACGGATATAGAAATTCGCTTTCCGATAAATGTCCAATAGATTATTTTTATTTTTCATCCATTTATTATTTTCGACTGGCCTCATGGGTCAGCAGTGCGATCTATCGCTAAGGGGATACGTCAATGATTCAGGTACGAGTCAGCCATTAGAGTATGTCAATGTCCTGGTCAGTGAGACAGGAGTAGGCACCACTACTGATAGCACTGGATTCTTTAGTTTGGATAATCTGTGCTCAGGAGAGGCTCATCTGGTCATCAGCCATATCGGCTGTGAGACACAGCAGTGGTATATTAATCTCAAGTCTGATACCCTCCTGCATTTACAAATGGATCACTCTGAGAATCTCCTGCACGATGTCGTGATCACGGGGCAGTCAATCGAAAAGACGACTCAATACAGTCAGACCATTTCATCACAAAAAATAACAGACGAGGCTGATAAGGATCTATCCCGCCTACTGGAGGATATGACTGGAGTGAGTACGCTCAAGAATGGGAGCGGCATAGCTAAGCCTGTCATCCATGGTCTCTACGGTAACAGGCTGTCCATACTGAATAATGGTATTCTGCAAAGTGGCCAAAAGTGGGGCAATGATCATAGCCCAGAAATAGATCCTATGGTCGCTCAGAAGATCAGGGTCGTAAAGGGCACTGCAGCATTAGAGTACGTAGGGTCTCAGCTCGGTGGAGTCATTCTCATTGATGTAGATCGGCTAGATGAAGAGCCACACCTGCACGGTAAGGCCAGTTACTTCTACGAGACTAATGGGAGAGGACACGGTACTAATCTTCAGCTACAGCAGTACAGCCCAGAAATCAGCTGGAAGGTCAATGGCACACTGAAGAAAAATGGCGATCGAAGTACTCCTGATTACTTCCTGAATAACACCGGATCCCAGCAAGCTAACCTGGCTGTGCAGCTCCAAAAATCCTTCTCGCCGAGATTAGAAGTGAGCCTCTATGGCAGCACATTTAACAATGAGATCGGCATCCTAAGAGGATCACACATCGGCAATGTCACTGATCTGGAGACAGCTCTGGGGCGGGATATTCCTTTCTTCACAGAGCCACGATTTAGCTATGAGATAGAGGCTCCTCGCCAGGTGGTGAATCATCAATTGCTCAAGCTGAGTGGTCGATATGTTTATGATGATGACCGAATCATAGAGATCAGTATGGCAGCTCAGCTGAATGATCGTAAAGAATACGATGTCAGAAGAGGCGGGCAGTCCGATACACCTGCACTCTTCCTCAGTCAGGCTAACTTCTTTACTCAGTTAAAATATAAAGACAGCGATCTCTTCCAGCAGTGGGGGATGAGCTCAGGAATCCAGGTCGACCTGACGGATAATACGAATCAGCCCGAAACGGGTATCCTGCCCCTGATACCTGATTATACTTCGCTCAAGACTGGCGCATTTATTTTGTTCAATAAGCGCATCAAACAATCATTCGTAGATATAGGCCTGCGCTATGATCAAGTGTTCCAAAATGCTGTGACCATCAGCAGAACACTGCCACGAGAGATCATTAGATATGACAATGTCTTTCATAACCTAAGTGTATCTTTGGGGTGGCAGTACCTCTGGGCTGATGATTTTACCATCTCGAGTAATATCGGATTTGCCATGCGTAATCCTGCTATCAATGAGCTGTATAGCAGTGGGCTGCATCAGGGCGTGAGTGGTATCGAGGAGGGAGACCCAGGACTGAGTGGGGAGCAGTCTGTGAAGACAGTCGTCAGCTTTAAATGGAAAGCGACAGGTGCATTATTTCTCGAGTCCCTGATCTATTATCAGCAGATTAAAGACTACATCTACCTCAGGCCAGAAGAAGAATTTAGGCTGACCGTCAGAGGAGCCTTTCCCGTATTTACCTATGATCAGACGGATGTGCAGCTGTACGGCTTGGACTTTACGGCTGACTATGAGCTGAGCCCTTCGCTCCATGCGAAGCTGGCTTACAGCTATATCAGAGCGAACGATCTGGTAGCCAATACCGAATTAATCAATATACCGGCTAATAATCTCAACGCCTTGCTGCGCTATGAAGTGAATCAGTCCGTTAAGCTATTGGGTATTCAGCTGGATAAGTGCTCCTTTTCCATGGATGGACTCTGGGTATTTGGTAAAAATGAATTGCTTGCTGAGCAGGACTTTGCTGCGGTACCAGACGCATACCAGCTGCTAAATGCCAAGCTTAGTTTTGACATCAATCTTCCTCATACCAGACTGAGGTGGCTTCTAAGAGTTGATAATGTATTGAATCAGAGCTACCGCGACTACCTCAATCGGCAGCGATACTTCGCTGATGACTTAGGCAGGAATGTGGTCTTGGGGCTCAATGTTAGTTTCTGACCAGCGTGATGATGTGTGTACTATATTGCATCTATACCTTTCTATGACTGACTTATGGGGGCACTTAAAGTTTTGCTCTCACTAGGCCTCTGATACTATCTACATTATGCAGAGGCAGTAGCAGGTCTATATAGGGCATAGCTGCAGACATGCCAAGCACTTCTGGTTTCCACTCTGGATTCTGCATGAGTGGGTTGAGCCAGATGACCTTCATGGCACGCTTATGAATGGATGCCATGCTTTCTGAGATCAGCTCTGGATCACCAGTGTCCCATCCGTCGCTGAGCATGAATATGACCGTCTTGGAGCTCAGGTACCTGTGACTATAGTCCTTGACAAAATGATCTAATGATTCGCCGATCCGGGTGCCGCTGGCCCAGTCATCCACTTTCTTAGTGATTTGTTCCAGAGATTTAGACAGCGTGTCTGCACTGATCTCTTCAGTGATATGATACAGCCTGGTGCTGAAGACGAATAGCTCTGACTGATGCATCAACTTCTTAAAGGCGTACATGAACTGGATGAAAAATCGACTGTAAAGATCCATGGACTTACTCACATCACACAGGAGGACGACCTTGATATTTTTCTTTTTGACTTTGCGACTTAGGTTTATGATCTCATCGTTACTGAGCAGGTTTTTTCGGATGGATTTTCTGATATCTATGGTACCGCGTTTATTCGTGTATTCATAGCGGCGAGATCTTCGGTTTGCTATTTTTTGGATCACCTGATTCACTAAGTAGAAGACTTCTTTCAGTTCAGTCTCATCGGGATGGACCTTATTAGTTCCTTTAGCTGAGATGGCTGATTCTTGAGCGAGCTCATAGGTGTCGTTTGATTCATTGTTATAGAGCCAATCTTTAATTTCTTGGATAGGAGGAGGGCGCCGGGGGGCTTGCTCTTGTTTTTCTTCTTCTCTGTCCTTGATCTTGGAGTCTGTAGCTCTATCCATCTCTTTCCAAAACTGATCATAGAGCAGATTGAACTGAGTGATCTGACGCCGAGATTTGCAGAGTTGGCTCTTGAGGCACAGCGCGAATCTTTCTTCACTGCGCAGTATATCCTTGTCTGCGAGAGATAGTAGAGCATCTCTCTCTTCTGTAGCCCCAAGCTGATAATCATGCTGCCGTAAGTACCTGCAGAAGGTGACGATTAGATCTGGTATATTGAGGGAGCGGTGGATCAAGCGGGAAGCTTTTGGATCACCCCGACACGTTCGAACAATTCTGACAGAGAATCTTGCGCTGTCCGTATGTCTTTCCAGTCTTTCAAGACGATGCCCAGCGTGTCCTCCACCATGGAGCGCTCTAAGTGCTCTATGTGCATGCCAGATAGAGCGAAGGCCCAGTCCAGCGTCTCGGCGATGCTCGGTACCTTATTGAGCCTCATCTGCCTTAGCTCCTGCATGAAAGCGCAGATCTCGTGGCTGAGAGCTTCATTGATCTCGGGTACTTTTCTTTTGATGATCTCTCGCTCCTTTTCCATGGTGGGGTAGTCCAGCCAGAGGTACATGCAGCGGCGCCTGAGGGCTTCTGAGAGCTCTCGGGTCCTGTTGCTCGTGATGATCACATAGGGCTTAGTCTTCGCCTTTATACTGCCTATCTCGGGTATGCTGATCTGCCAGTCAGAGAGTAGCTCCAAGAGAAAGCTTTCGAATTCTTCATCGGCTCTATCCAGCTCATCTAATAGTAAAACGGGAGATTTTTCTTGGCTGATGGACTGCAGTAGTGGGCGTCGTAGTAGATACTTATCATCAAAGATGAGGCCTTCTTTTTCAGTCAGGCTGAGGCTGTCAGCTTCAATGAGCTTTAGTGCGAGGAGCTGCCGGTGATAGTCCCACTCATATATCGCGTGCTCTACGCTCAGCCCCTCATAGCATTGGAGCCTAATGAGCTCAGTGTCATATATTTCTGCGAGTACCTTAGCTATCTCAGTCTTACCCACGCCTGGTGGCCCTTCGATGAGGAGGGGCTTACCCAGCTTTGCAGATAGGTAGACTGACATATTGATTGCATCAGTGGATATATAGTTTTTGGCTTCTAATTGTGTGCTGACATCCGATAGATTTTTCCAGTACATAGGCCTATGCCAGATTGTGAAAGACGTTAGTCACATCGTCATCTTGTTCTAATAGATCTATCAGTTCCAGTACTTCATCTATTTCTGCCTCTGAGAGCTCTTTGATATGATTGGGGATTCTCTCCAGTTCGGCTTTTTCTATTTTCATCTCTAACTTTTCGAGGGCTTCTTGCATATTACCGAAGTCTTCAAAAGCTACGATGATCTTATACATCTCTTTTTCGTCCACTGTGTCCTTTTGGATTTCTTGGAGGCCAAAGTCGATGAGCTCCAGTTCTATCTCTTCTACATCATTTATGTCCTCCTCCAGTACGTAGAATACGCCCTTGCGGTCAAAGAGGAAGTCATGCATACCCTGAGTGCCGAGGCTACCATTTTTCTTTTTGAAATATGACCTGACGTTGGCTACCGTTCTGGTAGAATTGTCTGTGGCTGTCTCGACGACTAGTGCTACACCGTTGGGCGCCATGCCCTCGTAAGTTATTTCATCAAAGTTAGAGGTATCCTTATCGGAAGCTTTTTTGATGGCTGTGGCGATTCTGTCCTTGGGCATTTGGACAGACTTGGCATTTTGTATGGCTCTTCTTAGTAATATATTTGTGTCTGGGTCGGGTCCGCCAGATTTGACTGCCATAGTGATCTGCCTGCCAGCTTTAGAAAAGGCCTTAGCCATTTTATCCCATCTAGCAAATTTTGTCGCTTTTCTATATTCGAATGCTCTTCCCATTTTCTAAGGTGATGTTTGTCTACAAATGTAATATAATCGGAGGATTTAGAAAAAAAGCACTTTCTTATATCAATGGTATAAATCTAGCCAAGTTGATTTTATAAGCTGAGTCAAAAGTGTTTCTTTTAGCTACAAGTCTTATTTATTGGTCCACCAAGAGTTATGGATACGTCAATTATCATATTGCTGAAATTTATTCCATAAAACATTGATAGTATTTGAATTTATAGTTATAATTGGATTACACCGCACACCAATGCACCTTTCTACTGAATTTGATCAAGAATTCGTTTTTACACAGGATTGTTGAACGGTTAATTGAAATTGTTTATCTTAGAGATATACTTCCAAGTTTCAGAATCATTCGATGTACTAACGCCACTAAAATAAGACGACCATGTCCGAAAATAATGGAATATCAAAAATTGACGCCGTAAAGGAAATACTCTTCGGTCAAAACATGAAAGAGTATGATGAGCGCTTCGCATCATTAGAGACGACACTGAGACAGGAGGGCACTGACAAGCATGAAGTGCTGTTTCGTGAGATCAAGGCCTTAAAGGAACAGTATAAAGCAGATAAAACAGACCTGGAGCAAAGAATGAAGCAGATGGAGAAGCTATTGACAAAAAAAATTGAGCTACTGCAAGAGCAAAAAGCGAATCGGAAAGACTTGAAGAAATACCTGCTGTCACTCGCAGAAAATATTTGATATGACCACTCAGAATGATACATTCGATCAGTTGCGATCGATTCTTCTGTCTAAGGATAAGGAAGAATTGTATCAGATCAATGATAATCTGAGAATAGAATTGCTGAGTGAAATAGAAGCGATTAAAACGCAACTCGATGATCCAGACCTATTCTCGCAAAAGATAGAAGGTGCTCGAAGTCAGATTGTCGATATTCTGGGACCGGTTATGGGTCGGATGATCAGGAAATACGTGCAGAGTGAGATCGAAAAGCTAAATGAATCGATACAAAAAAGCAAAGAACGGATCTTTGCTAAGGCGACATGGAAAAATTGGTTTAGTAGGGATAGCCCCATTGGCATACAAAATATGGATGCCCCCCGCTTGTTAGAAATATTGCTGATCAATAAAGATTCTGGACTCTTGGTCAGTAAGTATTCGAAAGAAAAAATTACAGATCCAGATATCGTAGCTGGCATGTTTACAGCGATTAAGTCATTCGTAGAGACAGTCTTTGAACAGGATATTCATGAATTAGGCTTGATCGATTATGGTGAGCATAAGATATTATTACAGACATATGGATCCTACTATTACGCTATTATTTTTTCAGGAGTGAACAATGCATCATTCAAGGAAGTAGTATTAGCTGAGGTAGATTCATTTTCAGAGATACACCTCATCCAGCTGAAGGATGGAGCTGTGTCTGACCATGACATTTCAGATTTAACGTCACGCATGACAAATCATTTTGAAAAAGTATGCAAGAGATTAGAGCAAAGGTCGTACTCATAGGTAGCATCGGCGTCGGTAAGACATCGCTGGTGGAGCGCTTTGTACACCAAAAATTTTCGAATAACTACCTGTCCAGTATCGGTGTCAGAGTCGATTCAAAGGAAGTCGTACTCCCAGAAGCGAAGGTAAAACTATTGATCTGGGACTTAGCGGGAGAGATATACCTATCAAACCAATATCATAAGTACCTGCTAGGGTCAGCGGGAGCAATATTAGTGTATGATATCACCCGACCAGATACCTATGATAGCATTCAGTCTGTAACGGATGCAATCAATGAAGAATACTCGAAAATTAGCTTAGTGACTGTGGCTAACAAGGCAGACCTTCAAGAAGATCCTCAATTCAAAGACTACATCTCTGAAGAGCATCAATGTGACTTTATGACCAGCGCCAAGACGGGTGAGAATGTCGAGATGGTATTCCAGAAATTAGCCCAAGGAATATTCGAAAATTCTTCTAAGCTAAAGGCGTAAAAATTTTGACTGGAGCTCAGGAGACTCCTATGAGAATGATTTAAGTTAGTTCCATACTGATATCACATCGTACTAAAAATAATTAAATGCAACAATATTCCATCGCTGTAGACCAAAAAGGTACAGTAAGAGCATCAAACTTTCTGCCCATGATAGAAGTCGGAGTATCCATAGGTGATGCTCTACCCATCTACTCCTATCTCGAGAGTTTTCGAAGCAGCGATCCTTTTATGATAGAGGGTTATGATTTTAAGATTGGGGAAAAAACCTACATAGTGGATACCAAAATCACATTTGAAGACCCCTTTTACAAGATTAGTTTATTCGATAGGACTGGCCACTACCAAAATAAGATATTGAGTCAGACATCGCGTAATAAAGCAAAAATAGAGAAGGAGTACGAAGCCATACGGTATGACATGTTTAAGGCAGAGGCGAGTCACCTCATGAAGGTTTCTGACTCCTTAAAATATGCAGTAGGCCAAGCACTCGCTGAGATCAAATCAGACTTCGATCAGCTACCCAGCCAATCAAAAGAGACGATCAAAAATGATTCTGCTCTAGATAGAGTGATCGAAAAGCTAAATGAGAAGCTGCAGTTACTAGAGAGCAAACTAAAAAATACATCAAAAATAAATAGAATTAATCCCATAGATCTCTTCGAACAACCCAAGCATCTCACACTAAAGAACGAAATTGATGAGGTCATCGAACAGAATAATCTGGCTGACGTCAACATACAAAACAAAATAGCAGATGACATATCTATATTCTGTAATGAAGACTACGGTAAAAATATGGTGAGTCATTTTCTTGATCCAGATAAAATCAATGGCTTTCAAGATATTGAAATCAAATCTTTAGTCTCTGAAAATGGCGTAGTCGAAGTACAGTTCAGCTACATGGAGGAAGAAGAAAAGAATCAACACCTTGCCGAGATGCAGCAGATACTGCTACCGGCGAATGAAGAAGTACTCAAGGATACTGAGCTGATGCGTGCGATCATTCAAAATTTAAGCAATATCTACGTCAATGAAATTAATGCCAGCATGCTTATGCGATGAGTTCTGATCGATCTAAGACGTAGATAACTATAACACTCAACTGGATGACTGAATTCAGTTAATCGCTGATTGGAAATTCTGAATGAAAAGCTGGTCTTTTGTTTATGACTTTAGAGATTCTCAATACCAAATAACTTCATTATCTTGTTGGTATGGCTAAAGTCAAGCGCAAGGATTTTTTTAAAGGCGTCGCTGTAGGGACACTATCACTGCCATTTATGATCAAGGCGCTACGCCCTGGTATAGCGCAGCATAATACTGGCCCCAATATCAATCTAAACAAGACTTTTAAATGGAAGATGGCTACGACCTGGCCGCCTAATTTTCCTGTACTCGGAGAAGGATGTGTCATGCTGGCAGCATTAGTCAAGGAGATGTCTGGCGGCAGATTAGACATTCAGGTATATGGTGGGGGAGAGCTGGTGCCAGCACTTGAGGTCTTTGATACAGTGAGGAGTGGTGCTGTAGAATTGGGTCATGGAGCAGCTTATTACTGGGCGGGTAAGCTACCAGCAGCTCAGTTTTTTGCTTCCGTACCATTTGGGATGAATGCCCAGCAAACGAACGCTTGGCTTATCAATGGAGGTGGACTGGAACTGTGGCAGGAGCTGTATGCGACCTATGGACTCATACCGATCCCTGCAGGCAATACAGCAGTGCAAATGGGTGGCTGGTTCAACAAGCAGGTCAATGAAATAAACGACCTAAAAGGCCTTAAGATGAGGATTCCCGGGATAGGCGGCAAAGTGCTGGCAAAGGCTGGGGGCAGCCCCGTACTTTTAGCTGGAGGTGAAATCTATACTGGCCTCGAACGGGGTATCATAGATGCAGCGGAGTGGATCGGTCCATATCATGACTATAAGATGGGCTTTCATCAGATAGCTAAGTATTACTATACACCTGGATGGCACGAGATGGGGACCGAACTAGAGCTTTTGATCAATCAGAAAGCATACGAATCTTTACCTTCCGATCTACAAGCCATCTTGCAGACAGCTACATACAGAGTGAATCATTGGGTGCTCTCCGAATTCGAAGCAAAGAATAGTGAGTATCTCGCAAAAATTAAAGCGTCATCAGGAGTGGAAATCAGAAAATTTTCGAGTGACATATTAGAGCAGCTGAGAGTATATACAGAAGAGTCCATAGAAGAATTAGTCGATACTGATGCATTCGCTAAGCGGACCTATGAGTCATTCCAAGCCTTTCGAAAGAAGATCGGAGCATGGAGCGATATCTCAGAAAAGGTATACTATGCTGATTTCATTTAGGGCCTTAGGTAGATTATGCCTCCCGAGCGCTAATTGATTGCGGCCAGGACATTTTTGAAATACTGCATGAATTCTTGCTCGAAACGACAGTATTCTCCGTCGAGCCAGAATTGCTTTTCTAAGAGATCTATAGATTTAGCTGCTTTGTCCTCATTCTTTAAATGCGTGACACATCCCTCTACAATGGTCTCAACTCTCTGCGCTTCATTCATATCATCATACATGGAGACCATATGCTGGTAAGCGATGGATCCTAAATATTCTTCAACGAATGCTTGTTCTGGGGGACTAAATGTAAAGTCAGAATATGAGGCATAGATTAGTAGAAAAGCGATATAATCTTTCTTTGATAAAATTTTATATTCTTCAACCATAACACGTATATGACGTATTTTACCTATGTGACACACATGTTTTATTTACATTATGTTATCATTTAGATCAAAAAGATGAGCTTTGGAAAAATCGCGACAATGATGAGAAGTAGGGCTTGAATGCATAAAAACGGAATAATGCCTCTGTATAGTTGTCCCGTCGTCACATTATCTGGGGCAACGCCTTTCAAGTAAAAAAGCGCAAAACCAAAGGGCGGGGTCAAAAAAGAAGTCTGAAGATTGATTGCCAAGAGGATGCCGATCCAGATGAGGTCAATCTCGAGTGCAATAAAGATCGGAGCTACAATCGGTACAATAATGAATATGATCTCGATGAAGTCAATGAAGAAGCCTGCGATAAATACGACTACCATAACCAAAAAGAGAAAAGCATAGGGCGAGAGCTCCGAATTTTGGATGAGCTCGATTAGAAAAAGGTCTCCTTCGAGCTGCCTGAAGACGAATGAAAATACTGTCGCTCCCAATAAGATGGTGAAGACCATGCTGGTGAGCTTAGTCGTCTCCCGCATGACATCCTGTAAGACATCGAGGGTGAATTTCTTCTGGTATATGGTAAGTAAAATAGCACCCATAGCCCCGACTCCAGCTGCCTCTGTCGGCGAAGCTATCCCCGTAAATATAGAACCCAGAACAGCTACGATCAGCAGGAGAGGTAGTACAAATGAACTTATTAATCGGGTGATGTAGCCCTCACCTTTGAATTTCGCAATTTCTTCTTTCGGTATGGCAGGCGCCGTATCTGGTCTTAACTGAGCTATGATCAGGATGTACAATATGTACAAAATAACCAAAATCAGACCCGGTACAATAGCTGCTCTGAAAAGATCACCCACTGACACACTCAGGACACTGCCCAATAAGACGAGGACAACTGAGGGCGGTATGATCTGGCCTAGTGTCCCAGACGAGGCTATCGTGCCCGTGGCCAGCTCAGGGCTGTAGCCACGCTTCAGCATCGTGGGGAGGCTGATCAGGCCCATAGTGACGACAGTGGCGCCTACGATGCCCGTAGAGGCTGCCAGCAGAGCTCCTACAATGATGACAGAGATAGCCAGTCCTCCCTTGATCGATCCGAACAGTATGGCCATAGTCTCCAGAAGGCCCTCTGCCAGTCCAGACTTCTCCAGCATGATGCCCATGAATATGAAAAGTGGGACAGCTATCAGCACATAGTTAGTCATGATGCCCATGATCCTCGGGGGTATAGCCGCGAGACTCATCGGATCCAAAAAGCAAACAGCATAAAGTACAGACAGTCCGCCTAAGGTGAATGCCACAGGAAAGCCATAGAGGATCATGACTAGGATGCTGAGAAATAATAGTAAGGCAATAATTTCCATCAGCTATTCAGTAGAGTTATAGGTCATCCAATTACGAGCGATCATAGATACGGCCTGCAGCAGGAGGAAGATCATGGATACAGCGATGGAGCCCTTGATTAAGAATCGATATGACATCCCACCAGGGTCCGCTGATCTTTCTGATATCAAGAACGACTGAGTCATATAAGCGTAGGACACATAGATGATCATGAGGCAGAAGGGTAATAGAAGGACGATACCACCGACTAGATTGATAAGTGCTTTGTCACGTAGAGAAAAGCGGTCATAGAATAGGTCCACCCTGACATGCTGATCATGCTTCAGCGTATAGCCCGCTCCAAATAGAAAGATCAAAGCGAAGAAGTGCCACTGCAGCTCCATAATCCACGCATCAGTCTGCTCGAAAAAATATCGTCGGAGTACATCGATGCATACCAGTACCACCAGCGCTAATGTCAGCCAAGATACTGTCCTGCCAATCCACTCATTGAGCTGATCAATAATCTTTATGAATTGTACTATCATAGACATCGGCTATCTACATGCTACCACTGCGCCTTAGAAGGTCAAGGCCATCCATGCGCGGATGATCGGCTTCTTAGTCTATGGTAGTGATCTGTTACGAAAACGTGATCAGATAAAATTAACCATTTATCAATGATTCTCTTTCAGATAAGAGAATTAATCAAGCCTTACAGATTCTGTATGATATCATACTGAGTGATCACTTGGTAGTCTCCAGATGTATCTTTTGTCAATACGGCAGGTATTTCTTTAGTGATGTATTTTCTCAGATCATTGACAGAGAGCTTATTATCCACCATCGGGAACTGCTTACCCATGATGGCATCGATGGATGCCTCTGCGTTCTTGAGCGGATTATCCAGTATATATGACAGCACAGATGTCTCCGTGATGGAGCCTACGATCTCATCATTCTCCATAACCGGCAGCTGGGAGATGTTTTGTTTTTTCATGATGTCCAAGACAGACCGTACCTTGGATTCCTTATCAATGGAGATGAAAGCTTTATTGTCTTTACTGGCTATGAGGTCCAGCACAGTCAGATCATCCTCCAGAAAGCCCCGCTCTCTCATCCAGTCATCACTGTATACTTTGCCCACATAGCGACTACCATGATCGTGGAAGATGATGACGACAATATCCTCTGGCTTCAGCCTGTCCTTCATCTGGATCAGCCCTGCCATAGCTGCTCCACAGGAATATCCAGTGAGTAGGCCTTCTTCTTTAGCCAGTTTTCTAGCATAGATAGCACCATCTTTATCAGTCACCTTTTCAAAATGATCAATGATGGAGAAGTCAACATTCTCTGGGAGGATATCTTCTCCTACGCCTTCTGTGACATAGGGATAGATTTCTTTCTCATCGAATATGCCCGTCTCATGGTATTTTTTGAAGACTGATCCATATGAATCCACTCCCCATATTTTGATATCTGGGTTTTGCTCTTTTAAGTATTTTGCGGTGCCAGATATGGTGCCGCCAGTGCCCACACCTACGATCATATGTGTGATCTTGCCATCCGTCTGCTTCCATATTTCAGGGCCTGTGGATTCATAGTGTGCTATGGCGTTTGATTTGTTGTCGTATTGGTTGCACCAGAAGGAATTGGGTATTTCTTTACTCAGCCTTTCTGCTACAGAGTAGTAGCTATTTGGGTCTTCAGCAGTCACATTGGTAGGGCAGACGATGACCTCTGCGCCCATGGCCTTTAGTATGTCTATTTTTTCTTTGGACTGTTTATCTGTTGTGGTGAAAATGCACTTATAACCTTTCACAGTGCCCGCCAGAGCTAGACCCATACCCGTATTGCCAGACGTACATTCTATGATGGTGCCACCAGGCTTGAGTCGGCCATCAGCTTCTGCATCCTCCACCATTTTAAGGGCCATACGGTCCTTAATAGAGTGACCAGGATTGAAACTTTCTACTTTGGCTAGTACTGTTGCTGGGATGCTTTTCGCGATTCTGTTGAGCTTGATCAGGGGTGTATTACCAATCGTCTCTAAGATATTCTGTTTGACGTCCATGGGGGCAAAAGTACGAACTCATAGCCTTCATACTACAGATGTCTATCATTATTTTATGAATTTCATTTCCGTAAGGAATCTTGCATCCATGACTCCAAGGCTTTTGGCTACAGCGGTGGATACAACCATCTTTACATCAGTACCATATACGTTATCAGGTAGTCTGCCTATGACCTTAGCGATGACGACTCTCCCGATCATCGGGTTGATGATTTTCATATAGGAATTGACCTTAGCTGACTGATGCAGCACGTATAAATTTAGTGGCTCATTATCTTCTCTATCCCAGATAGCCATGCCCTTGTCACTCAGCAGATTAGGGTCAGTGAGGAAGCTCAGTTCTGGCGAGGCCTTCTCGGATCGGATGACCATGGTACCAGGGGGTGTAGATTTTGCAGGAATACTGGTCGTAGTAGATGTAGTCGCAGCAGGCGCGTATTCTGTTGTATTTGTGGTCGTGGATTGCACAGGTGCGGCCGTCGTGCTTTGATTGACGATTACTTTATTTACCGGCGTCGTTTGGGTTGCAGAGGACGGCGGCGCGGTGTGGCTGACGACTTCTGAGACCACTTCGGCGGAGGTCTGCGGACCTGTACTGTAGCTGGACGTCGTGGTCGGTGCAGTTGCATTTTCCTGAGTGACAGTTGACGTATTGGGAGTCGTATTTGATGCAGTCGGTAGCTTGGTGTGCTGGACGACTCTATATTTGTTTGGCTCGGATGACTGAGTTGACTCCTGCGGCTTATGGTTTACTTCTGTTTGTGTCACAGTGGTTGTAGTCTGAGTGACAGCAGGTTTTGCTGGCGCTGATGCTGGAGTCGATCTGTAAGCAGTCGGTGCTGTTTTTTTAGCATATTGATTCGGTTTCATCCAGCCGATATGCAGCAGTTGGCCTGGACTCAGTGTCATATTAGCCAGATTATTACGAGAGACGACAGCATTTACTTCTTGATTGAAGTAGCGCTTAGCTATTTGAAAGAGATTATCTTTTTTCTTGACTTGATACATGACCTTAAGGCCTGATCCTGCGGTCTTGGTAGAAGAGATAGACTCATGATTCACGGGTACGATGATGTTTTGGCCGATGCTGATGATATCCGTCTTTCGTAAGTTATTGATCTGGTAGATCTGGTCCACTGATACACCAGCTTGCTTAGAGATGCTGTATATGGTTTCTTTAGGAGCCATGGTGTGGCTGTAGTGGACTCCATATTCTTGAGAGAACTGTAGGATGAGCTCATTTTTCCCATCTGTAGCAAGAGCAGCTACACTCATGAGGAGACTAATGGTAAATGCGGTGATTAATTTAGAAATAAACATAGATCAATGATTTATAGGTGCAAATATATTAAAGAAATATGTAATATGATGTTAAAATATCACTATTGTCAGTTATTATTTCAAAGAGTTTTCGTTGAAGCTCAGTGGTAAGATGAGCTGGATGGAGTCGATCATAATAATTTTGGACTGACCATACATATATAGAGCTATGTCCTGTCCATATCTGCCTTCTTGCTCTCTGATGATTTGTCTGCAAGCACCACAGGGGGATATTGGTTCCTGAGTGAATTGGCCCCTATGAAAGACAGCTACAGCCATGGCCATGATCTTAGTATTTGGATGTAGTGCAGATGCCGTTGATAGAGCCACACTTTCGGCACATCGACAGAGAGGATAGGAGGCGTTCTCTTGATTGGTGCCCGCGATACAGCTTCCGTCTTCCAGCAGGACTGACGCTCCCACGGCAAAACCTGAATAAGGGCTGTACGACTCAGATGTCTTTTCCATGGCAGCGATAATGAGGTTTTGGTATAGCTCCTCTATTTCAGTCAGGTCATGATACTCTGTCGCTTTCCACCGATGTTCAATTATTTTCATAGTAGCAATGTAATGGACATAGCTTTGTTAATATTGTGTAGCTAAACTGATTATATGCCCTACACTACATTCTAATTGGAGCGACTGTTAAAATACACGAGCAATGTATCTGCGCTGCAGTTTTTTCAGATTTGCAGATTTGCTGGAGTCATCTCACTGAGTATCATCTATGTGAAGAGTACGCTCAGCACCTTAGAGGTATCTTACATTGAGTTTTTCCTTTTCAGTGCTAATCTGGTAAGCTTCTTTTGGTCTTTTGGTTTTAAGAATGCTTTTCTGAGTTATTATCCCTCACTGCCATTGGAAGATCAGCGACGGTTCACTTTTACTCTCTTTGTCCTGTATGTCATATTTGGATTTGTGGCTGCGGCACTACTCTACGGATGCATACGCTGGGGCATCTTGTTTGATTGGGACCTCAAAGAGACGGGTTTTGCTCCCTTACTGATTGTGTATTTGATTTTTAATACGCCGACGATTTTGATCGAACACATCTTCATTCTGCATGATGATCAGAGGAGGCTCATTAAGTATGCGTTTTTTGTTTTGATCAGCCCTGTATTTTTTACCTTGATTGCTCTATACATCTCTGTAGATATATACTCTGTCTTCTATGTCTTCCTGTTGTTTGCCAGTTTGAAGTTATTGTATCTCATCTATGTTCTGTCTCTCTACAGCGGGTTTCAGATGGATCGACGTTACATGTTGCCGTATGTAGCATTTGCGATGCCCCTGATATTTCATGCCTTGATTGGTAATGGGGTGGAGTATGTGGATGGCTACTTGATCAGGCATTATTTTGACAAAGAGAGCTTTGCAGTGTTCAGATATGGAGCGAGAGAGTTGCCTTTTGTAGTCCTCTTAGTTGGTGCTCTGACGACAGTGCTCGTACCGCGAGCCGTACATGATGCCCGATCGACCCTAGTCGAGATGAAGCAGCAGACGACGAAGCTGATGCATTTCCTATTCCCTCTATCTATTCTGTTGGTCTTGATAAGTCCCTATATTTTCCCACTGGTGTATAGCAGTGAGTTCAAGGAGTCGGCTTACCTCTTCAATATTTATGCACTGATTATCATCTCTCGAATCTTATTGCCTCAAGTCATTCTGTTTGGTCATCATCTGAACCATCTTCTACTCTCCATCACGGCAGCAGAGTTTGTGCTAAATGTAGGGCTGAGCCTTCTTTTGATGCAGATCTGGGGGATGAAAGGCATTGCTGTCGCTTCTGTCATTGCCTTCTCTTTGGCTAAGGCAGCTATGGTTCTGTATAATCGCTGGCGCTTTGGCATTAGATTATCAGAATATACGGCTGTCCCTCTATATCTTGCTTATTCTTTGCTTTTGATTGTGAGCTTCATCGTATCTATGCAGCTGTCATGAATATCATCATCGGAGGTCCACCGAGTAGCGGCAGTTCGCTGCTGTCAGTATTACTAAGCAGGCATAGTGATATTTATATTGAGCAGGAGACGCACCTGCTGTCTAAAGCGGGGCTGTACGATCTGTGGCTACAGAAAAGGAAAGCCATCTATTCTGAGCAGTACGTCCATCTGCCGAGTCCTGGATGGCACATGCTGAATGGGGTGATTATGCCAGCTTATGATGATCAGCATCCAGCCAAGCTGGAGAAGATGGTCCATGCAGCCGATAGTCTGCCAAGCTTTCTCAATGAATATTTCTCCGATCGGCTGCATCGCTCACAGCGTCGCATCTGGGGAGAAAAGACGCCTTCTAATATTTATTTTTTTGATCGTATTCACCGCATTCTTCCGGCATCGCTATTCATCTGCCCGATCAGGCATCCATATGACATTATTGCTTCATTAATCCATCGTGGATTATCTGTATATGATGCCTGTGGACTCTGCTTGACTCAGCTCTATATGGCCTATGAGCAGCTGCAAGACATAGACGCATGCGTCGTCAAATATGAAGACATGGTCACTGCACCTGCACAAACCATGAGTGAGGTATTCGCTTATATTGGCGTGCCCTTTGAGGATGTATTCCAGTCTTCACAGGAGCAGGTGCGCCTCTCAGGATGGAATTATTACGAAGATGGAGCGATCGGGACAGCTAGTGTCAATCGGTTTTTTAGTTTGAATCAGCATCATCAAGATTACATTCAGTCTTTTGTCAGCCAGTTCACAGTTAATGCTGGATTTATCAATCAGATAAAGCCCGCAGCGAAACAAGATCCATCGACTATAGATATAAACTATTTAGCAACCTATTTTGGTTATAAGCTTCCTGTATCTAAGCGTAATCATGTGAATGATTTTAAAATGGCGCAAGTGAAGGATAGATGCCGTAGACTGCTTAAATTGCACCCCAGCTTTATTCATTATCCAATCACGAGGAAGCAAAAGCATCAATCAAAATAAAGACCAAAGAACTTGAGTTACCAAAGCCCATCATCAGCATATCGCTTCTTAAAGTATGAACTAGCAGCAGTCTATGAAGAACGAGAAGCGATGACTATACTAAATTATTTCTTCCAGGATTTTTTTGGTTTGAAGCCTCCTGTCGAGAGTGATGCCTGGTCCCAGCCTGATGACCTAAAGAAGTGTGAGGCTCTGGGAGACAGGCTTATCAACCGAGAGCCATACCAGTATCTACTGGGTAAGACTAATTTCTTTGGCTATGACTTTAAGGTGAACCAAAATGTCCTCATCCCTAGAGCCGAGACAGAAGAGTTAGTGCATCTGGTGCTGACTGATTTACAAGGCTCCAGGCAGCAGCTGGATGTGCTAGACATCGGCTGTGGTTCTGGCTGCATAGCCATCACACTGAAATTAAAAAAGCCTCGATTACGCTTATTCGCAGTAGAGAACAGCTTGGATGCGCTGAATGTATCTCGGATCAATGCACGTCGATTAGACGCATCAGTCCAGTTTTTATGCTTAGACTTCACCGACCAGGAGATGTGGTCTTCTCTCTGTAAGATGGATGTCATCGTGAGTAATCCACCTTACATTTCTCGACAAGAGAAAGCTCAGATGAGCGAGTCGACACTTCAGTATGAGCCAGAAGAAGCGCTTTTCGTTGAGGATGATCCTATGATATTTTACAAAAAGATTGCTGAATTTGGCGACTCCTATTTGAAAGAAGAGGGGACCATCTATGTGGAGATCAATGAGTTTAGAGCAGCAGATACGATGAAGATATTCCAGGACAATGGATACTCATCAGTCGAGCTACATCACGATCTGCAGCAGCGCCCCAGGATACTTAAGATCAAAAAATAACTACAGTGTATTACTGACTAAGCCTCCATCGATGGTAATGGTCTGTCCGGTAATGTAGGAAGACATGGGAGAGAATATCCAGGCTGCGATACTCGCTAAATCATCTGCCTGCCCTAATGTACCAGTCTGGGTTTGGCCCTTATATTCTTCTTTAGCTTCGTCAATGCTGATGCCCATTAGCTCGCTCTTCTTGGTGAATAGCCTGCCCATGGCTGCCGTATTATGATAGCCAGGAGCGATGATGTTCAGGGTGATACCGTCCTTAGCGACTTCTTGGGATAGGGTCTTGACAAAGCCTACCACGGCGAGTCTGAGTGAATTACTTAAGACAAGATTAGCTATGGGCTGCTTCACTGAGGCGCTTTCTATGTAGATGATTCTGCCATATTGATCAGCACCGAGTACGGGCAGCATGGCCTTAGTCAGCTTCACCTTCCATCTCAGGACAGTCTTATAGGCTTCGTCCCACTGCTCCAGTTCCGTGGATACGAATGAGGAGGCCGGGGGCCCACCTGCATTGATCAGTATGCCACTGAGAGACCTGCCGTCTACCTGTCGGATTAGATTAGATATGACGGCATCACTGGTGATGTCACCAGCTACGATTTCTATTTGGTCCGGATGCTGGTCTTGGAATGCTTGAAGTTTTTCTTCTCCTCTGGCATTGATGATGATACGAGCACCTTCTTCGAGCAGGGCTTCTGCGATAGCTCGACCGAAGCCACTGGTCGCACCCGTGACCACGAAGAGCTTATCTTTGATTTTTAGATCCATTACAATAGTTTGTCGAGAAAGAGCATCAAGCTTTTCTCTAATTTTGAGATATGACCATCTGCGCTAAACTGCTTTTGGATGATGGATAATAGTTCTTCTTTGCGATCTATAGTAGGGTAGTACAGCCCTTTGTAGTCCATGATGGTCTGGATGATTTCATACTCTCCCATCTCCTCATAGCGGGCGTATATTTCTTCGAAGGTCTCAGCACTCACAGATTCTACGATGGCTTCGCGCTCATCATCGGTAAATTCTAAATCGGCGTGTGAAGCGTGAATTAATAGAAAGGTTCTGAATTCCTGCTCGTTCCATTCTGCTTTGTCTGGCATAGTCTTGTCTTGAGAGGACAAAATAATCATTCTTTTCTTATGAATAAATTTTAAGACTTAATGCCTGTCAGCAAATAA
>CALFUK010000089.1 GCA_937929945.1 uncultured Saprospiraceae bacterium | reverse complement strand
GGCAAGTGGCTGTTTTATAAGGCCTAAGACGGGATTAAGGCTGGACTTTGATTATCATTGTGCCTGAATACTTAGCCGTCATCCATGTATAAAGATAAAAAAGTGGTGGTCGTCATGCCTGCCTACAATGCCTCTGCCACTCTCGAAAAGACATTCAAGGAGATCCCCGCTATGGTGGACGAAGTGGTCCTCTGCGATGATGCTAGTGCTGATGACACTGTAGGTGTCGCTCAGGCTCTCGGCATCAAGCATATCATCGCTCACAAGGCGAATCGCGGCTACGGTGGTAATCAAAAATCACTCTACAACAAAGCACTGGAACTGGAAGCTGACATCGTGATCATGCTGCATCCAGACTACCAGTACACTCCCCTGCTGATCCCTGCCATGGTAAATATCATCGGCGAGGACCTTTATCCTGTAGTCCTCGGCTCGCGCATCTTAGGTAAGGGCGCACGCAAAGGTGGTATGCCGCTGTATAAATACATTGCCAATCGCTTCCTCACGCTGACACAGAATATCCTGGTCAGCCATAAGCTCTCGGAGTATCACACGGGCTATCGCGCCTTCAGCCGCCGAGTACTGGAAGGCATCTCCTTCAATGGCAATTCTGATGACTTCATCTTTGACAACCAGATGCTCTCACAGATCATTTATAAAGGCTACGGCATCGGCGAGGTGACCTGCCCCACAAAGTATTTTGAAGAGGCTTCTTCGATTAATTTTAGTCGGAGTGTGAAGTATGGGCTGGGTGTATTGGGAGTGAGTGCGAAGCATTTTTTGCAGCGCATTGGTCTTGGTCGTTTTAAGATGTATCAGTAGGTAGTTCTCTCAACACATGCTACATGTCAAACAGGCAGACTCTAGATGGCGCCTTCCTGCGATTTTAGCTAGTGACTGGCAGGCTAGCGCCCATAAAAAAAACCTTGGCCAGCAGTGATGCCGACCAAGGTTTTTCGTTTTATTGAGATCTGTCTAAGCGCTTAGAACTGTACGTTCAGCGATAGATTAAACAGTCTTCCTAGCTGGCTGAAGTGGTAGCCGTCATAAGTCATCTGAGAATATCTCTGATTGAATGTAATCAGATTAGACTGATTCTGCAGGTATGCAGCGTCTTCTAGATTTCCTGTGAAGGTATCATCAGCTTTAAAGCTCCACTCTGGCAATACGCCCAGAAGATTATTGATGTTAAGCGACAGGTTTATCTTTTCCGTGAAGCCATAGTTAACCGCTAAGTCAGTCACCACCTTAGTAGAGAACTCTGTATAGAGTCCTTGGTCCAGACCTTGCTGGTAGAAGGTCGTCGGTCCGAATACTGTATTGTTAAGTGATACACCAAACTTTCCAACAGTCGCATCAAGCCCTAAAATCAATTTGAATAGTGGTCTTGACGTGAAGAACAATGCCTCTTGAGTCTGATTAGACACAGTCTGGCCAGCTTGCTCTACGAGTGTTGGGTTTTTCACATCACCGTCTCTCTCGTTCTGTAGCGTATAGTTACCAGAAAGGTTGACACCTACTCTGCCCAGATCACCTATGGTAAGGCCTCTGTAGCTAGCTACAAAGTCTAGTCCTGAGGTCCTAGTATCAAGAGCATTCACGAAGAAACTCAAATCAGAAAGATTATTCTCTCCCAGTATGACGTCGAGTGCAGTGTTACCACCAGAAGTAGCGCCGATCTCAGTAGATAGAATGACTCTATCTTTCACTGCAATGTTATAGTAATCTAAAGTGAAACTGAAGTTATCACTCGGTCTTAAGCCTAATCCGACAGTGAAGTTAGTTGACTTCTCAGGATCTAAAGATGGCAGACCCAAAAGTCTCGCTTCTCTAGATACATTACTGATCAGACCACCCACTTGAATACCCTGTCCTGGCACGAAGCTGTACTGCGCTTTCTGCGTATAGATCTGGTGTAGTGATGGTGCTCTGAATCCAGTAGAGAATGACGCTCTTACAGTCGCTTTGTTATCCATGAGCTTATATCGGCTACTTACTTTCCAGACGAAAGCAGATCCGAAGTCACTGTAGTTCTCGACTCTACCTGTACCATTGATGAGAAAATCATCAGATAAGTCTACAGCGACATCAAAGTATCCACCGAAGTTATATCGATTAAACGAACCAGAATTCCTTGGATCATTACCAGCGAATGAATCTGCGCCACCGTCTTCATAGGACGCGACTGATCCTTCGATGATCGTAAAGGTCTCACTTCTGAACTCAGAACCGAAGGCGATACCGACCATATCAGAGAGTCTTCTAGATACATCAATGTTACCCACAATGTGGCTGAACTTAGTCCCTCCCGGATCAAATATAATCGGGCTGTTTTCTCTGTACTTATTCGTACCGTCAGGATTCAATGTGCTGTTTCTGTTGTGAGAATTTCTCACTAAGTAGGTTTGCTCATTACTACCAAAAGTGAAGCTGGCATCAGAGTTCCATCCGCCTTTCTTAGATCTCACACCGACTGTACCGTTATAATCGAATAGATCACCATCAAAAGTTGGCACATATCCGATGTACTCCCCATTGTCACCATTAGGGAAAAAATCCGCTAGGTAAGGGAAGCTTTCTTCCGTTCTCCAGTATGGCGTACGGTAGTTAGCAAAACTGTTTACTTTCTTATAGACATAAGCCGCATTTCCGTATAACTCAGAATTTTCATTAAGTCCAACACCCATATTCAGCGCAAACTTAGCTGCAGTAGTCTCTGGATTACCATTGATATTTCTGGCGTCTGGATATTTGCTTAAGAATGACTGTACATCAGCCAGACTGGCTCCAAAGTCACCTGCTTCACCTTCTGCACTGACCATACCTGGTCGGTTAGATACTTCTCTTTTAGAAAGATCTACTGTGTAGTTAACGAATCCATTTTCGCCTAGCTTAGAGCCATTGTTGATCGCAACTCCATAAGTCTCACCATCACCTTCTCCAGTCACTCCTGCGTTAAATGTGACGCTACCTCTACTCGCGTCTTTCTTCAAGATGATGTTCATCACACCTGCAATGGCATCTGAGCCATACTGAGCTGATGCTCCATCTCTAAGGATCTCCACTCTCTCAATCGCTCCCTGAGGGATAGCTGAGATATCTGCACCCGTCTCTCCTCTACCAGGAGAAGTCTGTACATAGAGTAGCGCACTGGTATTTTTACGCTTTCCGTCGATCAAGATCAAAGTTCTACTAGGTCCCATGTTTCTGATCTCGTATGGATCTAAGAGAGCCGTCGCATCATTCACGGGTGTATTCACCGAGTTGAATGAAGGGATCTTATAGGTCAGCGCCTTATCAAAAGAGTTTTGGCCTGTAGCCAATAGATCCTTAGCTGATACCACATCAATAGGCAGAGGTGTGTCAGTGGCTGATCTTGGCGCAGACCGCGTACCTGTCACCACGATATCGGCGAGTGAGATTCCTTCGATAAGGGTCACGTCCAATACTTGATCCGCATCACTCAGGGTGATGGTTTTTTCTTCTGTCCCGTATCCGAGATAGCTGATTCTGACAGTGTGTGTGCCAGAGCCTAAGTTAAGGCTGTAGTTACCTTCCACATCCGTGATGGTACCCGTGTCGCCAGAGCTAATGGTGGCACCAATGACTGGTCCCAGGTCATCCATGACTTTGCCCGTGACACTTTGGGCGTGAATCATACATGGCATTGCCAATAGTAAGAACAATGCAATTCTAATCGTTTTTTTCATAGTAAAAATTAAATAAACAATGTGTTGTAATTCAAACAACTTTTAAAAATAGTTTTTCGCTAAAATGGTTTTTCGCTAAAATGAATCTCTGTAAGTGGTATGCTTCTATTCAGCAATAAATACGTGGGGAAAATCATAAAGTGAGCAAATCTAATCAAATTAAACTCTGTTCAGCCATAATCGATCTTGATTAAAAACAATTCATTTCTACAGCACAATGGCAAACAGGTCTCTAACGTTGGCTAGCTGACTTTACATTCTTGGCAATTAGATAGCTTAAAGTTATACCAGTAGCTAGCCTCAATACAGTCTCAAGCTCCATATCCAGCCATTCTGATTGAAGCTTATGTTCGCACTATTTCCTGCTGCTGCAATTAGAATAGACGCCCTGGCTTTGGTCTTTTCGTATAGAGGTTCACAGATGGATTACCGAAAGCTTTTGTCATTTTGCGGTACATTTTGTTCGGCTTCTGGACTGTACCCAATATGAGATCAGCCGCTAGTGCGCCGTAAGCTAGGCAGCCCTTAGCGCCAATGCCAGACATGCCGCCGCACACCACCGCATGTGGATCCAGCACACCATACTGATTAAATATTTGCGACACAATGGGGCGCTTTGTACGTGTCTCAGCATAGACACAGGTGTAGTTATCCACCTCTTCGATATCCTTTTTAGACACATGAATTTCCAACATCTTCAGATGTTTTCTGAATTGCTTTTTGATCCACTTCAGCTCCTTGCGCTGAGGATCATCATACCATACCGTCCGCAAATCGTGGATGTTTCTCCGCCTTTGGTGCCCTCCCGCTTTTATGATCGGAGAGGCTCCATCTCCATCTCTGGTGATCATGGCGTAGAATTCTTTTCCAATCTGAGAAAAGAGGGGCAAGCTCTCACGCAGTGCTTTCTTCTCCACTTCTAATAATTGTGCATATCGCTCATCAGCTATCTTCAGATATGACAGCACGACCTTTTTCGGCGTGATGAGTCTTTTGAAATACGGTGCGTATTCTTGCAATACGCCGACAGTGTAGGCACCTGCTGCCACAATCACCTTCTTTGCCTGGATGACCTGCGTTTTCTGCGTAGCCAGGTCCAATACTGTCACTTCAAAGATATCGCCTTCCTTCACCAGCCGCTGTATCTGGTGCTGATACATGATTTGTCCACCCTTCTTTCGGATGCCTAAATGAAGTTTGCGCAGCAGCTCTTGCGGATTGAGCGTGCCCGAATATTTCCTGCGCTCCCTGACCAAGATGGTATCTTTGGGAATGGAAATCCCAAATTTTCTGAAAGAAGAATGCTGTGAAGCTTTGCTGAAATCTTTTCTCTGCTTTTTGAATCTGAATTTTTTAATCTCCGCATAATCATCTTTATGAAATAAGTATGAGACGGGCGATGTAGAGTAGATATCATCCATGCTGTGCTCTTCTGAAGTACCTTCATCGTTCAGATAGCTTATGAGTTTGGCAATCTCTTTCACCGTTTGATTATGCACATGAGAGAATACATCCTTCTTGGGGCCTAGGCTTCTGGATATTCTAGCCGTACCATAGCTGGACCCTCTATCATAGTGCTCCGCTTGCTGCTCTAGCATCTTGACACTCGCCCCTCGGGCTGCCAGTTTCCAAGCGGCTGCACTACCCATCAGTCCTCCGCCTATCACAAGTATATTTTCCATGATTATCTGTTTTTGAGCCTACCCAAAGCGGACTAAATATATATTCTAATGATTTCCCCATTGACCCTGCCACTCACACTTTTGACATAGCCCATGACCATCCTGTCCATAGGAATGGGAGGGTGGCCAGGGAAATAACTTTCATACTTACCATAGGCATCCATGACCACGCCAGAAGAGACCACATTCACCCTGATCTGACGTCTCATCTCTATGGCTACAGCCTGCACAAAGCTATGGATTCCACCATTCACCATGGCGGCACTAGTGGTCTGGTATACTGGATCATCCGCGAGCACTCCCGTGGTAAGAGTGATGGATCCTTTCTTCTTCAGGCACTTGTGGCCATAGCGGACGATATTCACCTGGCCCATGAGTTTGCTACGCAGCCCAATGTGAAAGTCAGCCTCTGATAGATCTTTGAATGGGGCCCACTTAGCCTCCCCTGCTGCACAGATGATGGCATGTATCCTGCCCTGCTTTTTAATTTTTTTAAATAGTTTCTTGATCGATCTTGTATCAGCTATATCCACTGGATATTCTTCAGAGCTTCTGCCAGCTACTAATACTTGGTGGTCTTTAGAAAAATGTTCTACTATGCGCTTACCTATGGTCCCCGCACCACCGATGACTAATATCTTCATATGTTAAATTTTGGAACTGAATGCCAATCAGCAAATAACTAAGTTCAATCATCCACTTGGGTGTCTTAATTATCTACGTTATTGACCTTTCGATTATATATTCATTGCGTTTATCCAGCTGTTAGATTTTATCTTACAATAAAAACATTGTGTATTGCTTTATGAGCTCCTCATTTCTTTTAAAGTAGGACCACTTACCGTGACGGGTCATGATGAGTAATCCGCACTTCTCCATGCTAGAGAGGTAGGTAGAAATCGTGGATTGTGATAGCCCCGCTTTCTCCTGGATGTAAGTGACACAGACCCCATCATTAAAATGGCGAATGGTCTCATGCGGCGGGAAGTGTTGATCAGGCTTCTTTAGCCACTCTAGTATCTGTACCCTCGGATGATTAGAAAGACATTTCCCTATTTCTGTAGCCAGCTTGACATCCATAGACTAAATGTATCTATAAATCTCGATATATAGAAATGTAATGTGCCAATATGCCAAATGATGTGAATCTGAGGATAATTTTAATTCCCACCCCACAGGTAACAGATAGCTAGAGGAATTCGTCTCGTAGAGCATTCTGCCTCAGTTTTATGCGAATAAGACTAACCAGTCCGCTTGTGGAATAGAACACCCTGAATGGGTATGTAGTTATGGCTCCGAAGCATTGGCCTCAGGCGGATTTTATAAAAGCCTGCCTGGTGCAGCCAATAAGGTTTTGCAAGGCTAATTTTAAAAAACTTTGTAGCTCTAATTATAAATATGGACAACTTAGCTGAGCAATAAAAAGTAAGCCCCTATACTCCTTTTGAAAGGGGAACTACGCCATAATAAGTAATTGGATATCCGAGAAGGGAGGCCTAGCTGAACCTTAGTATCTTATCTGTGATTGCTTAGAAAGTGTGAATACAACAACTTCTGAATATCCCTAATTAAATATGGCTAATTGTGCCAGAAAAGACCCCACAGCTCTAGCTTTGAGGCTATTCTTTAGGGTAAAGTTGATAATATATGGTGAATCATGATTCTGCCAGATATTACCTGCAAAATCTATAAAAATCTTGTCCAGTCTATAGTCTGACTCGCACTCCACCATACACATGCCGCTCTGGCCCGGGCTCAAAGAAGCGACCACCAAAGGCGTTGATCCGTATGTTATCATTGTATCGGACATCCAGGATATTATTGATGCCTGCAAAGGGGCTCCACTCTATTGCGCCAAGCTGCAACTTATAGCCGACTTTAAAATGAGCAATACTGTAAGCGGAGACAGTCGCGGTATTCGCATTATTGGCGTATAGCTCGCCGATGTATTGGCCTGAGAGCTGAGCCGTAAGTGCCTCTCCAGCATAGCTAAGCTGCATGCCACCGAATTGCTGGGGAATGCCAGGCAAGGCATTACCAGAAAAGTCATTGTCCCCTGCAATGAAGTCAGCATAACTCATATCTGCATAGCTATAAGAACCAGCAATACGCAACTGTTCTGTCAGATCATACGAAGCAGATAGCTCGATGCCCGTGCGGTGCCCTGATCCAGCATTGCGAAAGAAGGTGCGGTCGGGAAATGCTTCGAGCTCAAAAGGCACCAGCTCATTAGTCATATTAATGTGATACAATGCCACATCCATTTGTAGCCGCTTATACATTGCCTTCCAGCCAATTTCAAAATTCTCCGACTCTTGTGCTTGCAGCTCATCGTTAAAGCCAGCTTGCCCCGTCGGGTTAGCAGAGAGTTCTGATAATGATGGTGTCTCAAATCCGTAGAGAAAACTGACATATAGATTCTGATGCTCATTGATTCTGTACCCCAGTGATACAGAGCTAGAGAGAGCGCTGAGCTGCTTCTCCCCTGAGTCGTCTCCATTACTCAGAAACGCATCGGCCGCCGCAAGCTGATTGTGGTCCCATCGCAAGCCAGCTGAGCCTTGCCACTTATTAACACGCCAAGCCGAGGTGACATACAGCCCAAGATTATCAAATGATTCTAGCTGGCTCAGAGTCTGATCTCCTTGGACTCCCATAAGATTACGATAGCGGTCTCGCTGATCAGACTGGCTCGCCAGATCGATGCCGATCTTGGACTTAGCTACATAATTGCCCTTTGCTGTGAGCTGGTTGATACTAGCGCCGGCTCCCCAATACTGTCGATCTAAGTCAATCCATGCACCAAACTCAAAGGGCAGCAATCCTTCAAAATTACGATCAGACCAAAATCCATAGGCTTCTACACTCAGATTATCTTTAAGCTGGCTGTCTAGATGTGCGCCGAGCTTAAACTGACTGATCGATTCTCCCGTAGCGAAGGCAACATTGCGATCTCTGGCTTGGCGGCGGTCGAGCTCCACGGCATCAGCATCAATGCCTCCAGGGTCATCAGCGGTAGGGCTATTGGTATAGTTAGCTTGGACTAAGAGCTTTGTCTTCTTACTAAGCTGCTGTTCTACTCTTCCTGAGAGGTTATAACTCTCAAATCCGCTCTGAGCACGATAACCGTCCGTCGTGACACGACCCGCACTGAGAATCATCTTGCTCCGCTCATTCTTCCACCCTCCAGAAAGTATGTATTGTGACATTCCATAGGCGCCATAGGTAGCGGAACCCTCCACATAATTTTTAGCAATGTCGTCAAAGGAATTGATCAGGATCACACCGCCTGAGGCATTACCATAGATGCTGGAAGAAGGGCCCTTCAGCACCTCTATCTTTTTGATCTGATTCAGGACCAGGTTATCGACTTGGCCCTGACCATCTGGAGTCGTCTCTGGTATACCATCCACGATGAGCTTAATACCCCTGATGCCAAAGGCGGCTCTGGCACCATAGCCTCTGATCGATATTCGCAGGTCCTGCGCGTAGTTGTTTGCATTCATCATGAAGACGCCAGCACTATTTGTCATGTAGTCTTGTAGGCTCAGCTGCTGGCTAGTGCGCTGCAGTGTTGTCACATCATGGACATTGATGCTGACGGGTGCAGACAGTACATCCATATCCAATCGGAGGGCTTTGATCTGGATAGGGTCCACCCTGCTCTCCATGATCGTGTCCGTCTGAGCCTGTAAGCTGATACTCCACAGACAAACAAATGCTATAAAAAGTCTAACTGACATCATGCCGTAAAGATGCACATCTCAGCTATACAATTCGACAGATGAAGGCGTATTATTCTATGCTCCGATGCATTTACGGCCCATTCTGATCTGTCGATTTACAGCCTGAATACTGGCAGATGATGTCGTAATGTGGTTCAGCTGGAGTGCCCAAAAGCCTATTTTATAATGATGCCATCTTTACGCTATCGCGATAGAACATCAGTCAAAACAGAATGCCATATGCCAGCACCTGACTCATGAAGCCCACTAAGTAGCCACCATAAATATCTTGCCAGCTGTGGTTCGTGATGTATTTACGCGAAGACCCGACGATGCCTGCGATGATGATGACGGCCAGGACTACAAAGTTCATATGTATCTTATACATTCCCAGTGGTCCAGCAGAAATGATGAAATCCTGATAATCAAAACTCAATTTGAAAAGAAACACCACGGCGACCAGCCCACCCATACCGACTGTGTGCAGACTTATTTTAGAAAAATTATTGATGAAAAAAGAAAGAAATATAGAGATAGTAGCACCAAACGCTATGGAGCTAAAGAGCATCGGTATGTAGCTGTTTGACTTAATGTTCACAAACAGCCACAAGTAAAAGATCGATGATATTAGCAGGGGGATCACCCGAGCCTTCCGATCATCCAAATTAAAATCATCAGCTAAGCCTAAAAATTTTAATATGGCAATCCCAATCAAAGGAAAGCCAACGGAGAGCATCGCAATCGAAAATATCAGAATCACCTTAGCCTTCGGATCTTCAATGCTGAATAAATAAGGATTCACCAACAGCAATAAGACCAGGCTGTACATCAGCATGAAGACAGGATGAAACAAATATGAGAATACAGTACTGATGAGCTTCATTTGACTCTGAATATTTCGAGAGCAAAGTTATTTTTTCCCAAGGACAAAGTCGAGAGTCGCCGAGTATAAAAGCGCATCCTCAAGCCTCAATCTTATAAATGAGCGGATTAAAGGCTTTAGATGCCACGATGACCTGATCACCGATCTTCAAGCGAGAGACTTCAGACGCCTCCGCTACGACCTTCACCATCTGGCTCTGGATGAGGACTGTGATGATGTATAAGACCTCTTGGGCCTCTATAGCCACTACCTCTCCCGCAAACTTAAACTTGCCACTAACCTCTTGATCGATGAATAGATCAGAGGGTGTGCCCTGTCGTATGACCTGACCCTGCCTTATGTGGATGACTCTTTGCGCCAGTTTGAATATTTCTGAAAGATCGTGACTGATCAGGATGGTGGTCAGCTCAAACTCTCGATGGAGAGCGAGGAGGTAGTCTTGCAGCTGTATCCGAATCTTATTATCCAGCGCCGACAAGGGCTCATCTAATAATAAAATACTCGGCCTCGGCACCAGCGCTCTAGCGATGGCGACTCTCTGCTTTTGGCCGCCCGACAGCGTCTCAGGCTTTCTATCTTGCAGGCTTCCCAGCCCGACGATCTCGATGAGATGCTGGATGACATCGTTATGCTGATGCTTCTTCAGCGCGAACTCTAGATTCTCTCGCACCGTCATATGTGGAAACAGTGCATAGTCCTGAAAGACCATGCCCAAGTGTCGCTCTTGAGGACTGAGATTGGTGCCTGGCTGTGCATTATACCAGCTTCTTCCAGCCACTTCGATCGTCCCATGATCCGGCAGCATCAGCCCAGCCATCATGCGCAGGATGGAGGTCTTACCAGCTCCAGACTCTCCATATAGACACACGAACTCACCTCGCTCAATGGTGATATCGACAGCCAGATTCATCTCACCCTCGGCCGAGTGTAGTCGCTTATGTAGGTCGAGCTTGATCATTTCCACAGACGCTTGATGTACCCTCCATTAGATGTGTAGACCAATAACAGAATCAAGAAGGTGATGATGAATAATACGATGGAATAAAAATTAGCTGCTGCATAATTCATCGCCTCCACCTCTTCGTAGATTGCTATGGATGCCACCTTAGTCTGACCAGGAATGCTGCCACCGATCATCAGCACCACGCCAAACTCTCCAACGGTATGGGCAAAAGCAAGAATGACTCCTGTCAATAAGGATGACTTAATATTGGGCAGCTGTACGCGGAGTAGGGTCTGTAGCCTGCTCTTACCCAAGACATAAGCGGCCTCCGTCAGAGAGGGTGATAGTCCTGACAGACCTGACTGTATCGGATGCACCATGAATGGCAAAGAGTAGATCACGGATGCGACGACCAGTCCGCCAAAACTAAAGACCAGCTTCAAGCCCAAGTACTGATCCAGAAAATGGCCAAAGGCATTAGATGGACTGAAAGCGATCAAAAAATAGAACCCCAAGACAGTGGGCGGCAGCACCAGCGGCATACTGACCAGCGTCTCTATGACTGGCTTGATCTTGGACCGGCTATTCACCAGCCACAAAGCGAGCGGGATAGAAATAAGCAGTAAAATCGTCGTCGTCACTAGCGCTAGCTGAAAGGTCAATATGAGCGGTCCCCAATCCATCAGCTAGAAAGCATGATTTGGTTTTGCTTAATCATCGCTAATACATCCATATTCTGTGATAGCGATAGCTGCTCTGCGGCAGCAGTGCTGATCACTGCGATGATGTCTCCGACAGCAGTCGCTAGACTGACCTTGCTGATCAGCGTACCTTTCTCTATGGAGACAACATGCCCCATGATACGATTCTGGAGACTGATCTGGTATGCTTCTGCTGTGCCTAAGATCACTTCCGTCTCCTTAAATAAAAGCTGGATGTCAGCTCCTTGGTGTAAATACGAAGCTGTATCTGGTGTATCGATCACAATAGACTGCATGATGCTGAGGTCCGACAGCTCTACCGCGACCAGCGACAGACTGCCACTGACTGTAATCTCTTTGATCTGACCGTTTAGTCTATTCACTCACCGAATATCCAAAGTCTTTCAGTAGTTTCCGAGCTTCTGCAGAAAAAAGAAAATTATAAAACTGCTGGGCCCGCTCCTGATCTGCTGCATCATGTTTCATCAGGACAACTCCCTGAGACAAGGGCGCATGAGCTGCCTCATCCAGCTCCTGCCACTG